>DYOJ01000662.1 GCA_020720705.1 Acetofilamentum sp. | reverse complement strand
AATTTAACTTTACAAACTTTCAACTTTATGACTTTTTATACTGAACTCATATAATATTGTGTGAAATTAAAAAATAATAATAACTTTGCGTTACAGTAATTCGGAAATGAAACGAAAAATTCACATTGTATTTTTGTTCATGGTGTTTGGGTTTGTTGTCAATGCTCAGGAGGTTAGGTATGAAATTGACAGCTTATTGCATTTGTATAACGGAAACAACAGAACAACCCGAATTTTATTACAGTTAGGCAGCACTTTTTCGATACGAAATGCAGACAGCGCATTCATGTTTAGTGAGATGGCTTATGCAGAAGCAATAAAAACGAACGATGTTAAAAGCATGGCTGAGGCAACGTTTTACTCCGGCTATGCAAAATATATTCTGAATCGCACGGACAGTTCTTTGATTTATTTTGCGGAAGCTGAAAAATTGTTCACATCTCAGAAAGATACGTTTGGAATTGTAAAAAGTGTTGAAAAAATCGGCAGCGTTTATTACAGTCAAGCAAATTACACCAAGTCTGCCGAAGCGTTCATGCAAGAATTGAAATTGGGCGAAGAATCTGACAATATGGAAGTTCAGGCATCAGCACTCAATAATTTGGCTCTTATCTATCAATCGGACAATGATTTAGAAACAGCCATCGTTCAATATCGCCGGGCACTTGATTTGTTCGAGAAGTTGGGCAACATGCGAGGAAAAGCTTTATCGCTCGTCAATATCGGCGAAGTGCATAAGATACAAAAGAATTTTACGGAAGCTATAAACAATTATCGGGCAGCCGAGCGTCTGTGCATCGAATTTGACATCAAAGATATTCTCCCTTACTGCCAAACAAATATCGGCGAAGTTTTGATACATTCCGGAGACGAACTAAATGCCGAAAAAAATGTTCTGGCAGCAATCAAAGGCTTTACGGAACAAAATAATCATATCGGACTTGCCGAAAGCTATAATAATTTGGGCGAAATTGACTTGAGTCGAAAACGATACGCCGATGCCGTCAAAAATTTTGAGCAAAGCAACAAATACGCACAAAAAATTGCCTATTCCGCAAATATCAAAGAAAATTATAAATTTTTAGCAGTTGCGCACGAGAAATTAGGGAATTTCCGGCAAGCTTATGACTTTCAAAAACGAGCTTCAACGCTTCAAGACAGCCTGAGCGAACTTAAAAACGCACAAATAATCAATCAGTTAAAACTCAATTACGAAAGCGAAAAAAAAGACAGAAAAATTGAACTTCAGGAAATTACCATAGAAAAACAATCGAACCGACTTGTGCTGCTGCTTGTTACCGTTATTTTGTTCGTTGTTTTTATTGTTGTCGTCTTTATTTTGAACCGAACGAAAACATCGGCATACAAAAAATTGGTACGTAAAAATTTGGAAATCATAAAATCCGAAGAAGAATTAAAAGTTGCACAAAAACAACTAAATATGCTTGTATCTGAAAGCAATAAACACATTGTTACGCCGATATTAATGCCCGAAGATTCAAACTTGAATCCATTGCCGGAACAGATACTTGTAACCGAAGTTTTGGACGAACACAAAGAAGAACGTCGCCAAATAATTCCCGAAGCGGAAAAAGAACTTTTTCTCAAAGAGATGGAACGCCTTATAAATGAACAAAAGATTTTTCTCCAAAAAGATATTTCAATCAATAAAATTGCAGAACTTTTACAAACAAACTCGCTTTATACATCACATTTGATAAACACGCATTTTGGCATGAATTTTAACAATGTTA
>DYOJ01000064.1 GCA_020720705.1 Acetofilamentum sp. | reverse complement strand
TTGTTGCATCTGTGTTGTCTGTGTTCCAAAAATTTCAATCATCATCGAACACAGATGACACAGATTTTACAGATAATCACTGAATTATCTGTGTAGATTTGTTGCATCTGTGTTGTCTGTGTTCCAAAAATTTCAATCATCATCGAACACAGATGACACAGATTTTACAGATAATCACTGAATTATCTGTGTAGATTTGTTGCATCTGTGTTGTCTGTGTTCCAAAATTTCAGAAATTACAAAAAAGGTCTTTTGTTCGGGTTTAGTTTGCTGTGGAAACATGAGAGCACCCGAACGATTTTTCGAGTTTCGGATACTGTAAAATACAAAGCAAACGGAAACTTTCGCAATTTCAGAGAACGCACATTTTTGTAACGTTTTCTGAAAAACGGGCTTGTTCTGAGAGTTTCATAAGCATTTTCGACTGAAAAAATGAAATTTACCGAAGCATTTGCACTTAAAGCTACATAGTATTCTGCGGCATCTTCAATTTCTGCCTGCGCTCGCGGAGAAACGATAATTTTAAACTCCATACTTATTTTTAAGGCGACTTATCGATTCCTCCGATGTCAAATATTCACTTTCATCTTCGCGCAGTCGTTCGTCCAAAATAGATTTCATCTCATCGTTAAGTTCCGTATCCTCCTCAACGATAATTGTGATTGGTTTTGAATTAAATGTGGCTTTAATGGCATTCAAAATGTCTATGCTAACGTCCTGTGCAGAGTTTAAATGATATGTTGTGTACATTTTGCGTATTTATTTTCTGTCAAATATACAAAAAAAATAAAATTTGAAAACTATAAAATAAAAGCAAACGGATGACACCGATTTTACAGATTATCACTGAATTATCCGAGCAAAGTTATTGCATCCGTATATTGAGATTTTTAGATATGAAATCGAATAAAAATTTTAATCTGTTTGATTTCGAAAATGCAGGTTTTCAATGTTTTATAGTCAGTTGTTTGTAAGCCGATGTTATTCTCCGAACAAAGAATCTACAAATTCTTCTTTATTGAAAACTTGTAAATCTTCCATTTTCTCGCCGATACCAATATATTTTACGGGTATCTGAAATTGGTCTGAGATTCCGATAACTACGCCGCCTTTTGCCGTACCATCTAACTTCGTGATAGCTAATGCGGTAACTTCGGTAGCAAGCGTAAATTGTTTTGCTTGTTCAAATGCGTTTTGTCCTGTCGAACCATCCAAAACCAGCAAGACTTCGTGAGGTGCATCGGGGATAACTTTTTGCATAACTCGTTTTACCTTACTAAGTTCGTTCATTAAGTTTATTTTATTGTGCAGGCGACCGGCGGTGTCAATAATTACAATGTCAGCCCCCGCAGCTTTAGCCGAAGTGAGGGTGTCAAATGCCACCGAGGCGGGGTCTGAACCCATTTTTTGCTTCACGATTGGAACACCTGTTCGTTGCGCCCATATATCAAGTTGGTCAATGGCTGCCGCTCGGAACGTATCGCCGGCTCCGAGCACAACACTTTTTCCGTCAGTTTTGAACTGATAGGCTAATTTCCCAATCGTAGTCGTTTTTCCAACTCCGTTAACTCCCACAACCATAATGACATACGGATTCCCATCTTTTGTTTGCCACTGATTTTTTACGTCTTCAGAGTTGTTTTCCGATAGAAGTGCTGCTATTTCTTCTCTGAGAAGTCGCTGTAATTCTGATGCCCCGACAAATTTGTCGCGCGCAACACGTTCTTCAAGTCGTTTAATTATTTTCACAGTTGTTGCAACACCAACGTCAGAGCTGATTAAAATTTCTTCAAGTTCGTCAAGAAATTCGTCATCAACCTTCGATTTTCCGGCAATAGCGCGGGATAATTTTTGGAATACATTGGATTTTGTCTTTTCTAAGCCTTTATCAAGACTTTCCTTATTTTTTTTTGTGAAGATTCCGAACAGAGCCATTGGTATTTTTTTGCAAATTTACAGTTAATTTCTGATATACACAAACGAAAATAAGCTCTTACGAAAAATCGTAAAAGCAGTATCTAAAATTCCCGATTTAAGGAAAGAATTAATCTTTTTTAGCGAAGAACTCTTTCACCTTGTCGTTGTGAATGATTTCTTCTTTAAAAATGTAAGCTCCCGTTTTGGGTGATTTTACCATTTTAATAACCTTGGAATATACTTTTCCTTCGCCTTTTTGCAACGATGCAACAACCTTCTTTGCCATGTCTTACGTTTTTAATATTATTTAATTTCTTTGTGTACAGTGTGTTTACGCAGGATAGGATTGTATTTTTTCAATTCCATACGACCGGTGGTAACTTTACGATTTTTCGTAGTTACGTAACGTGATGTGCCGGGCATTCCGCTTGTTTTGTGTTCGGTACATTCTAAAATAACCTGAACTCTATCGCCTTTTTTCTTAGCCATGGTGCTTTGTATTTTTTAATTAATACTGTGTTATGTGCCCTTCTGCTTTCGCTTTTTTCAGCGTAGCTTCTAAGCCGTTTTTATTGATGGTTTTCATTCCCGAAGTGGATACTTTTAAGATTACCCAACGGTCTTCACTTTCAAGATAATATTTTTTCTTGAATAAATTTGGTTTAAATGTTCGCTTCGTCTTTCTGTTTGAGTGCGATACATTGTTTCCTGATGAAACTTTTTTCCCTGTTACCTGACAAACTCTAGCCATTTTTATCTCTTTCTTTACGTAGATTTAGTTCTACCGTGATTAAAATTTCGGATTGCAAAGAAACAGCTTTTTTTTTTAATAATCAAATCATTCTCACTTTTTTTTCTGACATTTTATTGACATTTATATTTATTGCAATTTTGGATTGTGAAGTAGCTTTTTTAAAAGCTCAACTTGTTGTATTGTTCCGATAACGAACAGCTTCATGCCCTCTTGTACACGGGTTTCGGCATCCGGATTAAAGGAGTATTTGCCGTCGGGGTGTTTTATCCCGATAAGATTTGCACCTGTTTTTTTTCGTATATTCAAATTGCCGACCGAACGATTGGAGTAATATGGGTCTATGGTGTCGCAAGATATTTCTTCAATATTGACATCCACCCCTTCCCGAATCATAATCATTTCAACAAATTCTATGATATCCGGTTGCGAAACCAAGCGCGCCATGCGTGTGCCGCCTACTTTATCCGGCATTATGACATGGTTTGCTCCCGCTCGAATGAGTTTTGGGTATGAGTTATCGTCCGATGCTCGGCTGATAATTTTTAGTGTCGGGCTTAAATATCGAGCCGTCAGAATGATGAGGAGATTCTCGGCATCGTTCGGAATACTGATTACTAAGGCTTTGCATTTAAGTAAATTAGCTTTGAGCAGTGTTTCATCGTGAGTGGCATCGCCGAGCAAATGGATGAGTTTTTTCTCATTTGCAAACGGGCGGTTGATGTCCTGATTCATTACTTCTGTCGATTTTTCGATAAGTACGACCCACTCGCCGTGTTCGAGCAAGTCAATGACGGCTTGGCGTCCGTTACGTCCGAAACCGCAAACGATTACATGATTTTCAAGGTTTTGCATAGTTCTGAGAATGTTTCTTTGTCGAATAAGTGATTTGTATTCACCGTCAATAAAAATGCGCGTTACAGACGTTATAAGGTAGGCAAACAGCCCGAAACTTAGTAGAATTAGAATTGATGTAAATATCATCCCGGTATCGGATAGGGGACGCACCTCTTCGAACCCTACGGTCGAAATGGTGATAACTGTCATGTAGAAAGCTTCCACCCACGTAAAATGTTCAACATATCGAAACATGAGTGCTCCCGCAGTTATAAGTACCAATAGTACCAAACTCGCAAGGTAAAGATTTCGATAGTGTTTATACATTTTCCGGTTTGTAATTTATTTTTTTAACTTTTTGTGGTTTCAATAGTTAAGTGTTTAGATTATTTTAGATTTAAGACAACAGATTGCAGACAACAGAATATAAAATAGTGTAAATCTACATTTAAGAAGTCAAATATGCTATAATTTATATTCGCTTTAATCGAATTCAAATGTTTGATTTTCAAATATTTATACGAACTCTTAATCTACACGTTCTTTGCTTGTGCCGGTTATTTGCTTCCTGTTTTTGTTGATAATAGTATTCCTCCGATTCGACATTCCGCACAACGCCGGGTTGTGCAATAATTTTTATATAATTGTATAAGGGCTTGGCTGTCAAATGAACTTTTGCACTCGACGCCTGATTTTTTCCATTTTTCGGTAACTGTATTTTTTTCTGCTGCAAGTGCTTCTGCAAAATTGATTGCCCTGTCTGCAAGTGTTTGATTGTCTCGTTTTTTCCCGTATAGAAATAAAACAGGTATAACTGTATTTATCAAAATGACTTGGATACTTGTTTTTCCGAAACTTTTAATTCGCTCGCCACTTGAGGTTCCGAAACGGAAATGTGTATTCCAATAAGTGCCGGCTTGGGTTTCAAATTTTTCAGACATACTTGTAATTGTTTCATCTTCAATAAGTTTTGAAAACAGATGCGATGATTTATGAACTAAATGTGCAAATTGCGAAATGCGAATTGTCGGAAAATTAGGCGGTCGCAGTCGCATAAATTTCCACAAATGCGCATCCATCGGTTTGAGTTGATATTTTGTTTGAAGAAATCGGTATTCATTTTGCAAGTTCAAAAAATAGTCGTCCGAACAATAGTCGTCCAACATCCCTGCCTGCCCGAAAAGCAAGGCTTCTAATTGAAAAATATTCTGCTTATGTTTTGCCAAAATGACAGACGGCAAAGATTTCGCCAAAAGTTCAAAAGGTTCCGCATTTACATCCGAACCAAAACTGCGTGCAAGGCTGATATAAAAGGCTTCTTCCCAATTGGATTTTGTATATTCCAAAATCCTGTGAATGTTCTCGGTTTTTTGTTCCATACGCTCGCTCCACAACGCGCTGAACCACGACCTGAGATGAAAGCTGTCAATGGTTTTTATTTCATCAATACAAGGGATGTCCTCTGTCGAAGTTGTTAGTTGCTTGTATTTTAATAACAAAGAGCTGTCCGGAATCAGAACAACCGTAGGCACAATTTCGCCGTTTGTTCGGAATATTTGCATATCGTTTTCGAGCACAACTTGCAAAATAACAGAGTCATAAGCGATATTTTTGTGGTGTCCGTGTTTTATCCAATCAGACGATTTAAGATGTATTTCGATATTTCCTGCCCAAATTGTTGTTCCGATTTTTATTCGTGCATTAAAAAAATCAGGTCCCGAATCGGTATTATACGTACCGGTTTGAAGGATGCTCAAAGGTTCATCACCCATGTAGTTGAGTGAGTTTTCGCTAAAAAGTTTGTTACGCCAAATAAAATGAATAAATTTTTCCGAAATGTTTTGCATAATTTGAAACACAGTATTTGATTGGAAATTGTTAAAATTAGATTTAAGACATCAGATTACAGACAACAGACTATTTCTACTTTACGAAGTTATGCCGGCAAAAGAAAAGCGTGGACGCTTATTGCATTTTCTATTTGCGTTTAGCGTCCACGCTAAACTATTCTAAGTCGAACTATAAAATATTGAAAATCTATATTTTATTCGGTTTAATATAACAATACTCCGTTAATATTTTTTGTAAGATATTGATTTATTGTAAATTAGATAAGAAAATTTCTCGAATAAGAGTATGATTGTAACTAATTGGAATTAAGCGATTTGAGTCTAATGTCTAACATCTAAATTCTAACATCTAACGAAGTATTGATATAATATTTTTTTCTAAATCATACGATAAAATAAGCAGTCGAAAGCTATGCGTAATTTTTCAGAATTTTACACCCAATACAAGAACATCGTCCACTTGTTTGTTTTTGCCCATTCGTTCTATAAATCCGGTTTCTAATTCTTTGCATTGATTTTTTAAAGGCATAGTCGAAATATCAAGAATTGTTTGCTTAAATCCTCGCAGGAAAAGTTTTTTACACGTTTCAACACTGATTTGGTCGGCATATCCATCCGAAAACAGATAAATAACATCGTTTTTCTTCAATTGAAATGTTTTCGGAGTGAACGGAGTTTCCTTCAAATATATTCCGATAGGTTGTTTATCTGCTTCAATTTCAATAAGTTCGTTTTGTTCCGTAATCGGGTTTCTTCTAACTATCCAGCATGGGTTGTGCGCACCGGCAAAACTCAATTCGAGGGTTTCCGTATTGACAGAGCAAAAGGCAATATCCAATCCGTCTTGCTGTTCGCCTTGTTTTCCGGTTTGTTTTAACGAAATTTTGATTTGATTTCTAAGTTGATTTAAGACATCGGCAGAAGTTGTAACATCTTCATTTTTAACTATTTCGTTAAGTAATGTTATTCCGAGCATACTCATAAATGCGCCCGGAACCCCGTGTCCTGTGCAATCGGCGGCAGCAAATAAAATATATTCTTTTATTTTGCGTACGAAATAAAAGTCTCCGCTGACAACATTTTTTGGTCGAAGCAATATAAAATACTCCGGCAAAATGCCTGCTATAACGTCTTCGTCCGGTAACACAGCACTTTGAATACGCGCTGCGTAGGTGATACTTGAATTTAAAAGTCGCTGACTTTTAGCAAGTTCGTCTCTTTGTTCGGTTATTTCTATGTTTGCTGATTCTAAATATTGTGCTTGCGTGGAAATTTCTTCTTTTTGTTGGTAAAGCACTTCATTTTGAACCAATATTTCTTCTTTTTGAGTGCTGATTTCAGCATTTTTTTCTGCCAAAAGCTGATTGTCTCTGCGTTTGTTTTTGTAGGCTTTGAACACCGTAAATGCGATTCCGAGTGTGAGTATAAAGCCAATGATAAACGAATTTCGATAGGCTGTTTGACGCTCTAATTGTGTTTTCCCAAGCTCGTTTTCTGTTTTCAGAATACGAATGTTTTTTTCTCTCCGTTCGTTCTCAAAGATAGATTGCATCTTAGCAATTTGAGTCATCACTTCTAAACTTTGAATCGAATCTTTGAAATGAACTAAGAATTTGAATGTTTCGGCAGACTTATCGAACCGTTTGAGTTTCAAATAGATATTTCCGAGAACTTCTAAATGATAAATAGCATCGGGTGGATTTCCTTCTTTGACAATTGTTGGTAATACCGCTTCCATTATGGTCTGCGCATCGGAATATTTTCCCATGTCGTAGTAAATTTCAGCCAAATTTGCTTTTCCGAGCAACACATAGTAAGTAGCTTCGTATCGGGCGGCAGTGTCAATACACATTTCCGTATAGTAGATTGCCTTTTCATAATCTTCAAACATTCGATATGAGTCTCCGATATTAAAACTTGCCAATACAAGCCAACCGTGATTGTTGGTTTTGACGGAAATGTCATAGACTTGTAAGTATTTTTGTATGGCTTGTTCTTTTTCTCCGAGCGCATCATACGCATAGCCGATGTTGTTGATGCAGCTCAAAATTTCGGAACTGAATTTGATTGTATCTTTCAGTAATATAATGGATTGTGTAAAATATTCAATTGCTTTCCGGTTCTGTTCCATTGTTGTATATAGCAAGCCGATACTGTTAAAAGTATTGCAAACCATAATTGTATCGCCGAGTTCTTCATAAGTTGTGAGTGCCGAGAAATAGTTTTTCAATGCCGATTCTTGTTCGTTTTTTTGTTCGTGTAACCCGGCTTTTGAAAAATAAATGTCTGCCGAGATTTTTGGTAATTTATGTTCCGTTGCAACGTGTAAACAACTGTCGTAGAGATTCAGCGCAAATTCATAGAAATATTTTTGGGTGTAATTTTCGGCTTTTATCAAGTTAAAACGAAGCTCGTAAGATTTGTTCTGAATTTTTTTGCTGTAAATAATTGCATTTTCAATGAGTTCACCATATCTCTTAGTTGTATCTGTTACATGATTTGAAAGCAATTTTTCATACAGTATAAGTTTTTCGCTGTCAGTGGCAGTTTCAATTTTTTGCAACACACTATCAATGTGTGTATTCTGAGAACTCACACGCACCGATAAAAAAATCAAAAGAAACAAAAGGAGATGCTTCATTGCAATTTTGTCGTAACAAAACTAACATATTTTTTTAATATATATCATTTTTTTCTTTTTTTCTTTCCGATTTTTTTAAAGCGTTTGAAGTTAAATATTGATATTAGTGAGATATGACCTCACTTTTTTTTCGACTCAGGTTCCTCTCGCCATTCAAAAACATCGGCTTTCGACAGTGGGCGTAGGTAGTCATACCATTTGAAATCAGAAAGATAGCGCTTTTCGTCAGTAAGTGTCATCGGAGGGTGCATACGTCCTTTGGGGTTTGTATAAAACCATATTTTGTCAATTTTCTGATTTTCAAGGTAAATAATCATATCTTTACATTCAATAACATTTACCCCGATAAGTAATTGGTCATCATCACGCACATAATAAAGCGATTGTCCTTCGTCTTTTACATCCACGCGATAAAGTTCATCGTTTTCCAAATAGCCAATCATGATTTTGCCTTTCACTTGGTTGAATCGGATACTGTCATCCTGGGAAATTGCAAACGCATTTTCTTCTAAAACAAGCTGAACGACCTTGCTTTTTTCGGTGTAAACCGTAATTTTTTCTGCCGATAATTGATTTTCGGCAGACCATACGACCGGTTTTTTGAACATTTGCATCACCGAATCCGAAAAACTGTAGGTTAGGGAATCACATTTTGCCTGAAAATCTTCTTTAAATATTTTAACATGCTTATATGCTCTGATAACCCTGTAAACCGAATCTCGCTGAATATCAATTCCTTTATCATCAATATCCGGAATTTTCAAAGTGTCGTTTTTGGCGATAAGTGTATCTGCGTGCATAAACAAAGAGTCGCCCGGGGCATTAATTTGAGTGAACAATGCTTGGCGAGTGATGAGCGAAATATCTCTTGCTTCGTCATATTTGCCGTAGTGTCCGGTGAGCAGTAAATTTTGAACCGTATCGGTAATCATAACATTCCGAAACGCCTCGCCATAAGCCTTTTGGCGGTCGTAGTATAAACTGTCCCCCCACATGGTTTTGGCTTCGTTTTTTAGGAACGAGTTTTTGGTAATAAATGCTTTATCCGTATCGTGATTGTATTTGCCTTTTTCGCAATAGATGTAATTTGAATCGCTGATAATATCGGTCGGCCCAAAAATATACGAAATTTTCGTTCGGGTGTTATGCTTTAAAGTATCTGAATATAAGCGAAAACGCGTATTTTTTACAACAACGGAATCTTTAAAAAACAGTTCTTTCGTATCGGCATAGTAAAATCCCTCTTTGCTTTCCAAAGTATCTTCACCGCTGACAGTTACGCCGTAACGCGGATAGTATCCGATGTTTGTATTTAGGTTAAAGTCCAAACTGTCAGTACTTAACGTAACACTGTCCTGCACTAAAATTACATTTCCGCGCATCTTTGCTATTTTTGTAATTCCGGAATAATGCAAGGAATCTCCGTACATATAAACGGTGTCAGTTTCTCGCGGTTTGATAATTTCAATACGAAAAAATGCTTTAAAATAATTCTCCGAAGGATTGAATAATGCGCTGTCGCAATACATTTCAGCTCCTTCATGAAAAAAAGCAACACTGTCAGTCAGTACTTTAATGTCCGGACCAAGTTCGGCTGTTGTGTATAAAATGCTCGACCTATAGTCAATTATCTTTTTATCTTGTGCCGAAATTTGTAAATGAAAAAATACTGATACAACAAAAAAAATAATCTGTAATCTCTTGTATTTCATTTATTTAAGAAATTCAGTAATAATATGTTCCAAGGTGATGCCTTCGGCTTCGGCTTTGTAGTTTCGGACAATTCGGTGTCGTAAAATGGGCA
>DYOJ01000661.1 GCA_020720705.1 Acetofilamentum sp. | reverse complement strand
CTATTTTTGCACCATGTATTCAGTCAATAATATAGAACTTTCATTTTCGGGAAATCCGCTGCTGCGCGGGGTTTCGTTCGTTATCAATAAAAAAGACAGGATTGGTCTGACCGGAAAAAACGGTGCGGGAAAATCCACGATGTTAAAGATTATCAAGGGTTTACAACAAATTGACGGCGGTTCGGTTTCGTTTCCGACCGATGCTACTGTCGGATATTTACCTCAACAAATGGTGTATCCGAAAGGAAAAACCGTGTTGCAGGAAACTTTGACGGCGTTTGAAGAAGTTAATAATTTGAAAATCAAGATAGAACAACTTGGGCATGAGCTTGCCGAACGCACCGATTACGAGTCGGATTCGTATCACAAACTCATTGACCACTTTACACGTTTGCAAGACCGCTTTACGTTTTCGGGCGCGGAACATGCCGATGCTTCTGCCGAAAAAATGCTTAAAGGCTTGGGTTTCACACCTTTGGATTTTGTCCGACAAGCGGAAGAATTCAGCGGCGGTTGGCGTATGCGCATCGAATTGGCGAAAATTTTGCTCCAAACGCCCGATTTACTTTTGCTCGATGAACCTACGAATCACCTTGATATTGAGTCTGTTGCGTGGCTGGAAACTTTTTTGAAATCATACAACGGAGCGATAGTACTCATTTCCCACGATAGAATTTTTTTAGACACCGTAACCGATAGAACCATCGAAATTGTCAAAGGAAATATTTACGACTACAAAGCCTCATACTCGCGCTTTGTGGAATTGCGCAAGGAACGCATTGAAATTCAGAAGGCTTCGTATCTGAATCAGCAAAAAATGATTGCCGAAACCGAAGATTTTATCGAACGTTTCCGATATAAAGCGACCAAAGCCGTGCAGGTGCAATCGCGTATCAAACAGTTAGATAAGGTTGAACGCATCGAAATTGACGAAGAAGATATTTCCGACATTCATTTTCGCTTTCCGCCCGCACCTCGTGCCGGCGATGTTGTGTTTGACGTTCAAGAAATTACGAAACGTTACGGCGATAATGTTGTACTTCAAAATTTATGGATTTCCATAGAGCGCGGCGAAAAAATTGCACTCGTAGGAAAAAACGGACAAGGCAAAACCACGTTTGCTCGAATTTTAATGCAAGAAATTGATTATGAAGGTGTTCTGAAAGTCGGGCATAATGTAAAAATTGGATATTTTGCTCAAAATCAAGATAAAGTTTTGGATGAATCGAAAACCGTTTTTCAAACGTTGGACGACATTGCGGTTGGTCCCGTGCGGACGCGCATACGCGACATTTTGGGCAATTTCCTGTTCGGCGGCGAAGATATTGACAAGCGTGTGTCCGTGCTGTCGGGCGGCGAACGCTCGCGGCTTGCGCTGGCAAAGCTCATGCTCGAGCCTTACAATGTGCTGATTTTGGACGAACCGACGAACCACCTCGACATGCACTCGAAAGATATTTTGAAGCAGGCATTGCAAAATTACGACGGAACGCTCATTCTCGTGTCCCACGACCGCGATTTTTTGCGCGATTTATCGGACAAAATTCTCGAATTTTCTGATAAAAAAATCAAACAACATGCCGGCGATATTTTGCTTTTTATGCAAAAAAAACGCTTGGAACAGTTGGACGATTTGAACAAAAAAACGGAACAAAACCGACAATCGAACGCCGAAAAATCGGACAGCGACAACAAAAAACTCTATCTGCTGCGCAAAGAACACGAAAAAAAGATTCGTAAAGCAGAGAAAGATATTG
>DYOJ01000660.1 GCA_020720705.1 Acetofilamentum sp. | reverse complement strand
AAAAAAAGCGGGCAAACAACCCGCTTTTTTTGTTTTAATCAATTAACCAAAACCGATTAAACGATTAATCAAAAGTGATTAAATCTTGTTAATCGCCTGATTAATCAGTGAGATAGCACCGTAAAGGTCGGCGTGAACGTTTGCTTTGTTTTCGCGCATGAGTGTTCCTTTTCCTACAAATAAATAATTCAAATCTACACCTTTATCGTAAAAAAACGACAGCATTTCATCCGTAATGCGCAAAACGTCCTTTTCAATTCGACTAATAACGGTCTGCTCCGTTCCGAGATTTTCCGCAAGTTGTACCTGCGTATAGCCGAGCTGTTTTCGTATTTCGGAAAAACGCATTCCGACACTTGCATTATTTTCTGACATCTATTATAATTTTATTGTTTATATTTTAATTACAAATATAAACATATTATTTGCAATTAGAAATAAATGTTTATATTTGTGCGTTATTTAATCAGTTTAATCGGTTGCTTAATCAATTAAACAATTTCACTAATCATTTAATCACTTAAAAAATCAGCTTATGGATTAAAAAATTCAACCTCGCACCGGTTCCGAAAAAACAGGATAAGGGTAGGACATGTGCGAGGTTTTTCATTTTAAAACCCTTCGACAAAAATAGTAAATTTTATAATCATAGCATGAAAACAGCAAAAATTATTTTAGTCATTGCACTTGCCGCAATTGCATTAGTCGCATACAAGCATCTACGCGACACACAACCGCTCGAAACAGAGCATTTTGAGAACTACGAAGCCGAATTTCGCAAAGAAATTGACATCCTGAAAAAGAATCAGGACACTATGAAACGCTCACTAAACCGTCTTGAAAAAAACGTTGATACCCTAAAAACAGGGCAAGGCGTGATTTACAAAACGCTGAAAGAAGGCGCAACAAAAAAGAGCTTTATTAATGAAATTTTAAAAGAGTTTTAGTTATGGGGTATTCAGCACAAACAATTATCAAAGAAAATACAGAATTATTGCAAGAAGTTTTAGATTTTTTGGAGGTATTACCCCAATCTGAGTTAGATTTTGAGCATTCATTGCTACTTCAAACATTACAAGTTGAAGTAGCTCATCAGATAAGAATAAACGAAGAAAAATGCAAACAATAAGAGGTTACGGATATTACAGCACAAACAGGTTCAGGTTAAAAAAAGCTTACAGCGCAAAGCGATCCGATAACATATACTTGGTAATGCTTTTGTGGTCTGTCCGCCCCGAAAATGGCGTATGGGTGTTGCACAGTCTTATTTTTTCGATAATGATTGCGCTTACACCTGTTGCGTTGGGTTTGGATGCTTTACGTTTTGTTGTTTATTACACCGTAATCGCTCTGTATTATTCGATTAAATGGTTGTTAATGCAATTGATTAATTGGTTACTCGAATTGGCTAAATCATTGATTAATCAGGCATTTAGCACGGTTTCAAATAAATTTATCGGAACATTGCTTTTTTTCGGCGCGTTGTTTTTGGCATACCTCTTTTTTTTCGATTCCACGCTTTGGCGCGATGCTAAGGAGTTAATAATCAAATTGTTTGAGTAATGAAAAAACCGATAATTATTCTTTCCGTTCCGATACTGATTAGTTTGTTCAATTACAACCTGATTAACCAACCAAATAAATCAATTAATCAATTAGACAGTTTGATTAATCGTTTAGATGTGATTAATCACTTTTTTACAGAGCAATTAATCAGTCAAACTGCGAGCGATATTATTGATTTTTCGGCAAGCCTTGA
>DYOJ01000063.1 GCA_020720705.1 Acetofilamentum sp. | reverse complement strand
ACGCTGGCAGGGGTATAATCATTTTTTCAATCTTTTTAGACTGAACTCAATAATAGTTACCTAATTTTCAAGATACTGTGTTTCGATACAAGTCGATACACAGTATTTTTTGGCAATATTGGCATAAACCATTAACATTTTGATAATTCCAAACGTAAAAATAAAATATTTACCCTAAAAAATGAAAAAGTACATGAACAGAAAAACCAATTCTACTCTATTATAATTTCATCCACAAAAATAAAAGCGTCGCCCCCATGGCCGAGATGCCATTCCGGAATTGTGCCGTAATTATATGCTTTTACGCGCACATATCTTACATTTCGTGGCATAATTTTAAGTACAAAATCTATTGTTTTTACTTCGTAACTATTCTCCGGAACAGTATTAATTACAGAACCAACAAAATCAAAATTGATACCATCGGTAGAAACCAAAAAATCTACCCTAAGCGGCATCCAAATCCAAGCCGAAATCTCCTGCAAAAAGCCAGCCCCAAGTTTACTCACCACCTCTGTTTTCTCGAGCTTTACAATAGCTTCAAAATCCTGATTTTGATAGCCCTGCCACAATCCATTTCTAAAATTATTCCCGCCTCGCAAAAAATCTACCAATCCATTATCTCCCCCCGCAGTATACATTCTATTGTACTTACTCAATATCTGAACACTCCTTTTAGCAGGCACTCTATGATATTCGGCCTCAACAATTTTGCTTTTTCTGCCCTTATTATCTACCGCAATAGCTTTCACTTTTAACGACTTATCAATAATCAGGGTAGATGTATACAAGTTAGAATTTTCGGTGGGTTCAGAGCCATCCAAAGTATAAAAAACAGAAGTTTCGGGCGTAAAACTGTTCAAAGCAACCCATAAAGTATCGTAAAAAGAGCGTTTGCTCTGCGAAAAATAGGGCACCGGTAAAATCAAATCATCGGCAATCTCAGAAACAGGCCTGTAAACCTTTGGTTCTCCCCAGTTCATATTAGGCATACTGCCCATTTCAAAAACCAGCTCCCCTCCATCACTAATCATTTTATGTGTGATATAGGAATACTTGTATTCTTCACCATTCCACCTTACCGATTGAATAAAGTAGTTTTCGGTGCTCACATTATTAGCTTTAATAACCAGTGGTTTACTGCCAGCATGAATAACAGCTTCCGGAAATATAGGAGTTCCAATAGCATAAATATCTGCGCCGGGGTTTAGCTGATAAAAACCGAGAGCACTTAAAACATACCACGACGACATTTGTCCGCAATCTTCGTTCCCAATCAATCCATTGGGGTCGTTGGTATACATTTCGTTTAAAATTCTATTGACAAAATGCTGCGTTTTCCATGGTTTTCCTACATAATTATAAAGATAAACCATGTGATGACTAGGTTCGTTTCCGTGTGCATATTGCCCAATTAAACCCGTAATATCAACCTGTGTTCTTCCGGTTGTTTGATTAGATTCGGAGAATAAAGCATCGAGTTTTTGTTCCAGATACTCGGAGCCGCCCAACAATTGCATAAAACCCGAAACATCTTGTGGAACAAAAAAGCTATATTGCCACGAATTGGCCTCCGTATAATTAAAATTTACCTCTTTGGGATCGAATGGACTTAACCATGCACCGTTTGATTTAGGGCGCATAAAACCGGTTTGTGGATCAAAAATATTTTTGTAATACTGTGCCCGTTGAATAAAATTACGATAGATTTTTTTTTGTCCTAATTCTTTGGCCATAAGAGCTATAGCCCAATCGTCGTAAGCATATTCCAGGGTTTTAGAAACAGATTCAGGCTCTTTGTCTAAAGGAATAAACCCAAATTGTTGATAAAAATCCAAACCAAAGCGATTCTGCTCAGCACTTTTTACCATCGCTTTAAGCGCCAGTTTTGCATCGAATCCTCTAATTCCTTTCAGATAAGCATCAGCAATAGCAGAAACGGAATGATATCCAATCATTGTAGTTTCGTTAGCTGCCAATTCCCATACAGGCAAAAAACCGGAATATTCGTAAAATTTCAGCATTGACTGAATAAAATCTTCGGTTCTATCGGGTTGTAGTATTGTAAAAAGTGGATGTGTAGCTCTAAAAGTATCCCACAAAGAAAAAACACTGTGATTTTTGAAAGAAGTTTCGTGATGAATTTTCAGGTCGCCGCCTCTGTACCTCCCATCAACATCGTGAAAAATATGGGGATTTAAAAAACTGTGATACAATCCGGTATAAAAAATAAGCTTTTGTTGCTGCTCGTTCGACTTAATTTCAACTTTAGATAATTCGGCATTCCATTTATTTCGGGCATTCATTTTCAAGGAATCAAAATCCCAATGTTTAATTTCGTAGTTTAAATTAGCACGGGCGCCTGCAATATCAACAGCGGAGATGCCAATTCTTAAAGAGATTGTCTCGCTACGTTTTGTTTTATAGAAAAAAGCAGCCTTAATATTTGTGCCGGATATTTGAGTAGAATCAGCTAGTATAGAGTCGTTCAGAGCCAGAGCATGGTTTTCGAAAGGAGAAGAAAATTGAACAACAAAATAAATATACTGGTTTTTTGCCCAGGCAGAAGAAATACGATAACCTTCAATTTCAGTAGGCGAAACAATTTTGATATGCGACTCGAGCACCTGGTCGCGATGCTCTAAATCGAGCAAAATATGAGCCTTTTCAGCTTTAGGAAATGTATATTTGTGCATACCGGCTCTTTCAGTAGCCGTTAGCTCCACTTTAATTTTGTATTTATCCAAAAAAGTACTGTAATAGCCCGGTTCGGCAATTTCGTTATCGTGAGAGAAATAAGAGAAATACCCATCTTCGTTTTTCGAAGGATTCCCATTTTTCCAGGTTAGATTTCCGGTGCAGGGTATCAGCAAAACATCGCCATAATCTGAAACCCCGGTGCCACTAAGGTGTGTGTGAGTAAAACCGTATACCACAGAATCGGAGAAATGGTATCCCGAGCAACCGTCCCATCCGGTAAGTCGGGTATCGGGACTAAGTTGCATCATACCAAAAGGAAGCACCGCCCCCGGATATGTATGCCCATGACCACCAGTACCGATAAATGGATTCACAAATGCGGAGTAATCGCGTATGGTAAGTTTTTGGCACGAAGCAGCCGAAAACATAAATAGAATAAAAATAAAGAAATACTTGCTTAGCCTCATAGATGTGGCTTTTTCATTGTTTTCACAAATTTTATTTTGCTAGTAAATATACATAAATTTGTGAATAAAAGTAAAAACAGACAAGATATTATAGAGAATTTTTCGTATTGTAGTTTGAAAAAAAAAGAGATACCCACCGGAGTATCTCTTTTCTATTCTCTATTTTGAGATGTGTTTTCTAATGTTTTCGAAATCGTGTAACAACAATCATCTTTTTCCATAGAACACCATTCAAATAGTTAATAACTAATTAGCCTGAATTTGTCTTTGCTTGTACCAGTTGTGTGCAAACATAATTACCGGAACACCAATGCTTGCCACATACAATACTTTTTCAAAAACACAGAAGAAATCGCAGTAAAATGAATTTTCTGCTCCGCACAAACTAGCAGTGCAACCCAGTGCAATTAAAATCAAATTATCGATAAAAAAGATAACTGCTAAAACGAAAAGTGCTAATAATATTTTGCGTGCCATGACTATAATTTTTTAATGATTAAACATACTCAAAGTTAGCACTATTGCAAGTATCAGGCAATTATTTTAGGGTGTGAAACCACACACAGTACTGTGATGTTGAACACAGAAGCGCGTGCGCCATTCGAGTTGCTAACATACTGCATATCACAGAAGTATGTGATTTATGGCACAATTTCTTGTTCTTTTTGCCACATTTTATAGTGCTCAATATCCATATCGATGGCTTTCATTGCGAGCATAGAAACGGCAAAATCGTCGATAAAACCAAAACCAATGATAAACTCCGGTATTAAATCTAAAGGAGTAATTACATACAAAACTGCGGCAAAAATTCCAAAAGCAGATTTCCAAGGAATTTTTTTATATTTTCCCATCCTGGCATCTCTAAACATGGGTGCCAAAAATCGAAAATTGCGAAAAAAATGAAAACCTTGTCGAACAGGAAATAATTTTTTGTTCATATTTTTTCATTTTGGCTAAATATAATCAAATGATTTAAAAAAGTCAATACTAAATCAACATTTTTTATGCTGAAAAATCATTTTTCTTTCATCTTGCATCAAAAATTTCTTTTATCAAAATACAACACAAAGATTAATACTAAATTAGCCAACAAAAAACGCTAAAACAAATTTAATCTTCCATATTCAAACACACTTCATTTTAAATATCTACATGAAAAAATTGGTCTCTCTCGGAAACATCCCGATTTAGCCGTTTCGGGCTTAGCTAAATTTAGAAAATATGACAGATGAATAAAATTCACCGGACTTTTTGGTCTATAGAGTTAATCTATTTAACTAAAATGCCTATTAGCATAATCAAATCTCATTAAAACAAAAAAAGGCAATTTTTAAAAAAACTGCCTATATTAGAATAGCAATATTAAATCAAAAAGCTTTAAATCCAATGATTTCCCTCACTTCTTTGAGCGTTTTGGAAGCACTTTCGCGTGCCTTCTCTGCGCCCAATTTTACAACTTTTCTCATATATGCTTCATCGTTTTCGATTTGCAATATACGTTCACGAATGGGCGTAGTAAACAACACCACATCTTCGGCCAATTGCTTTTTTAAATCGCCATAGCGAATACTGCAATTAGCATAAGCATCTTTAAAAAAGAGCAAAGTATCGGGTTTCGACATTACTTCCATTAAGGTAAAAAGATTTTGAATAGGTTCCGCTACGGGAGAGTTTTTTTCAGTAGGCCCAGCATCCGTAACTGCAGTCATAATCTTTTTTCGAATTGTTTTGGCATCATCAGCCAAAAAAATTCCGTTGCCTTCGGATTTACCCATCTTTCCTGTGCCGTCTAAGCCCGGGATTTTAACTAGTTCTTTACCAAAGTTGAAAGCCTGAGGTTCGGGAAACACTTCGTGCTTATACATAAAATTGAAACGCTTGGCAAACTTGCGTGCCATTTCCAGATTTTGCTCCTGATCTTTTCCCACAGGCACTTTAGTAGCTTTGTGAATAATAATATCGGCAGCCATCAGCACTGGGTATGTAAGCAAACCGGCATTTACATTATCGGGTTGCTTGCGCGCTTTATCTTTAAAGGTAGTTGTGCGTTCGAGTTCACCAAGATAGGCATTCATGGTTAAGAGCAAATATAGTTCGGGAATCTCAGGAACATCGCTTTGCACATATAGGGTGGCAATTTCGGGATCGATTCCGCATGCCAGATACTCTGCCAATACAGTTCTAACGCTGGTGTGCAAATTTTCCGGAGTTGGGTGCGTGGTAAGAGAATGATAATCGGCCACAAAAAAATAGCATTTCTCCTGATGCTGCAACTCTACGAAATTGGTAATTGCACCAAAATAATTTCCTAAATGTAAACGTCCGGTTGAGCGAATTCCGCTTAAAACTGTATCCATAAATGCATTATTTTTCTATAAAGTTTTGCAAAACTAATTAACTCCGTCATAAAATGAAAGTTTTTTTATGAGAAGAGAATGGAAAAACAAAAAAGAACATAATATGTAATTGAATTTTATTTGCTGCGTCATTTTTACTAACTTTGAGAGTAGCAACCAATGCAAAAAATAGTAGAAAACAACACGGAAAAATTCACCAGAAAGACATAAATAAATGAAAAACAATTACATAATTTTAGTATTCATATTTTTTGGGCTTTCGTGCCAAAAGGAAACCAATACCGAATACTTTTTACCCGGAGATTTTCAGATTATCAATTCCAATCAAAAAGAATGGTTTGTGCATGCCGATATTTGCCAATGGACAGAATACAACAATCTGAACAATACATATAATACTTATTGGCCAGTATGGTTTTCGGAAAAATCGCTTGAACTGCATTTGATAGAAAAAAATGGCAATAAAATGCAAAATCCGGACGAATTACCAGTAATTGCCTGCGAATTGCAATTTAGCGGCACGGAAAAATATCTGCACAAAAAATGGCAAAAAAAACATCAAACAGCACAACTGGAGTTAAGCAATAGCGAAAATCTAAAAAAATGGCTGGGAAATAAATACTCCAAAATACCAGCGCAAATATCAGCTTCATCGCTGGATTTTTTTATCAAATTAAAATCCGGCGCTTACAACGAGATTTGGGCCAAGTCTGATTTGAAAAATGCCATAAGCGAAAAAGATTTTGCAGATCTTATGCAAACCCAACACAAAACATTCGGACAATTGCTCTGGCTTAAGGCGCTACCCACAACATTTCATCAAACGGCAGAAAAAATAAGTATGGATTTCTTATGTGGTTCCGTAAATTCAAAAAGCCCGTTAGCACTTCATTTGCAATGGAATACCTATTTTGAAATAGAAAACATAAGCATACAAACCGGTAAAAACAATACACACAAACATTCGCAAAAGCTTCTTGCCGAACTTTTTTCAGATGCCCGAAAAGGAAATTACCGTCAAATTTTTGAGAAATCGACAGCATCCTTCAAAAATGAACAAAAAATAGAACAATTACCCGATAAAATGATAAAAATGCTCCAATTGAGCAAGGAAAGAAATTACAAATTGAATAATCTGGAGTTTGACATCAGTGCTTATGGAAACCAGTGGGCTTATTTTTATGAATATTCGGAATCTCAAAAATGGATTGGCATAAATCTAACCCAAATAAATGGCAAATCAGGCTACCAGCTCGACAAAATAGTGATAGTAGAATAAACTAAAAATCAGTTTATTGTAAATATGAATGAATATGCCATAAAAAAAATTTGTGCGATAAGAAAAAAAATATGTATTTTCGCACCGCCTAAGAAAAGCCCGGATGGCGGAATAGGTAGACGCGCTGGTCTCAAAAACCAGTTCTTTCGGGAGTGCCGGTTCGATTCCGGCTCCGGGTACGAAGAAAAAAAACCTGTGAATTTCACAGGTTTTTTTTTTACATTTAGCGCAAAATAAAAAACAATTATCATTGCGCTAAAATAAAGCAAACTAAAGCTGCTTAGTGAATGGCAATATGATGTAAAACAAGAATAAGACAAAAAAATACCTTTAGAGCAAGATTGTTTCATCAACAAAAAGAAAGAATAAATGGACGCAAAAAAACAAGCCGAGGTAGACATCAGATACTTAAAAATGGCAAAAATATGGGCCGAAAATTCTTATTGCGCAAGAAGAAAAGTGGGTGCATTATTGGTAAAAGACAAAATGATCATTTCTGATGGCTATAATGGAACTCCATCGGGATTTGAAAATAAATGCGAAGACGAAAATGGACTAACCCATACTTATGTGCTGCATGCCGAAGCTAATGCCATAACAAAAGTAGCAAAATCGGGCAACAGCAGTCAGGGAGCCACATTGTATGTAACTACCTCGCCCTGTATGGAATGCTCCAAACTCATCATTCAGGCGGGCATTACCAGGGTAGTATTTACAGAGAAATACAGAATTACCGATGGCTTAGATTTACTAACAAGGGCAGGTATCATACTAGAACACATAGAATTACAATAAAAAAATAATCGAAAATATAATGAAAATTAATAAATACTGGCTTCCCTTGGCATTTGCTTCCACGATGGCTTTGGGCATATATTTAGGCAATATTTTATCGAAAAATGCAGGAACAAACACAGTAAATCCTCATCAGTCGCTAAATCGTGGATATTATAGCAAAATAGATTTGGTGTTAGATCTTGTGCGCGAAAATTATGTAGACAGTATAGAACCATCCAAAATAATAGAAGAAATAATTCCGGATGTATTAACCCGCCTCGATCCACACTCGATGTATATACCTGCCAAAGACTTAAAAGAAATGGAAGAACCCTTGGAAGGAAATTTCGAAGGTATTGGGGTACAGTTCAACATAACAAACGATACAATTTATATAATCAACACCATTCAAGGCGGTCCTTCGGAAAAAATTGGTATTCTGGCAGGAGATAAAATAATAAAAATAAACGATAGTCTCTTTGTGGGAAAGAAAGTTACCAACGATGCAGTAATAAAAAATCTGAAAGGAGAAAGAGGCACCAAAGTAAAAGTACACATAAAAAGGAATGGTCTAAAAGAATTGCTTCCATTTGAAATTGTTCGCGACAAAATACCGATTTATAGTATTACAGCGGCGCACATGCTTAATAAAGAAACGGGCTACATAAAAATATCGAGGTTTGCACTTACCACGTCCAATGAATTTGACGAAGCACTGGAAAAACTGATAAAAGAAGGCATGAAATCGCTAATATTAGATTTGCGTGGCAATGGAGGCGGAATACTTGATGCGGCCATAAAAATCTCAGACCACTTTTTAGACGAAACAAAATTGATTGTTTACACGGAGGGAAATTCTCGTCCACGAATCAATTATCAGGCAACGAAAAAAGGCTTAGCTGAGAAAATAAAATTGGCAATTCTGATAGACACGTGGTCGGCCTCGGCCAGCGAAATTGTAGCAGGTGCCATGCAAGATAATGACAGGGCAGTAATTATTGGCCGTCGTTCTTTCGGCAAGGGCTTGGTACAAGAGCCCATTGGTTTTAACGATGGTTCGGCAATAAGACTAACTACCGCACGATACTATACTCCAACTGGTCGTTCGATTCAAAAACCCTACGAAAACGGTGTTGAAGCATACGAAGATGAAGTTTGGCACCGAATGGTGAATGGCGAATTATCGCATTCAGATAGTATCCCATTCCCCGACTCGATAATTTATACCACCCCAAAAGGAAAAATATTATATGGCGGCGGTGGAATTATGCCCGATATTTATGTTCCCATTGATACAAGTTATTATAGCCCCTATTTTCAAAAAATAGTAAACAGAGGGCTCATATACCAGTACGCTTTGCAATATACAGATAATCAGAGAGTAAATCTAAAGAAATACAAAGATTATGCATCACTTGACAAATATTTAAAGCAAAGCAATTGGCAATCAGCATTTATAAAGTATTGCGAAGAAAATGGGGTAAAATTTGACCAAGCTGGATATGATATCTCTCAAAGTGAAATTAGCTTGCGATTCAGAGCCTACACCATACGAAATATTTTTGATGAGAATGAATTCTATCAAACATTTAATCAGTCGGATCCCATTATAAATAAAGCACTTGATGCCTTATTTACTATGTAGACTAAATATAAACTAGCTTAAAAATGCTTTACAAGCTTTTTACATCCATATATATTTGTAAATTTGTTCTCGAAAATGATTAATCAAATTAAATAAAAGATTAAAGTTATGGCATACAAAATTGATGCAGACACATGTACAGCTTGCGGCGCATGTTACGATGAATGCCCCGTAGAAGCAATAAAAGAAGGTGATGTTTATTCTATCGACCCTGATACATGTACAGATTGCGGCGCATGCGCAGATGTTTGTCCTGTAGAAGCTATTTCTCCGGGCGAATAAAGATTTTTTTTAAGAATGAAAGCCTTTCTGCACAGCAAAAAGGCTTTTTTTTTTAAGTATAAAAACAATGTTTACAGCTTACTTAGGGTCTGCTGAAAAACTTAAATAGCAAGATTTTGAAATAGAATTTAAGAAATTGATTTTCATTTCTTTGGGTAAATAATAAGGTAATAAGGTATTGCTATGCCTTTTACAATATTGTGTACTAAGGTGTAAATAGCAAATAAGGTTTTTTTAAGCACTTATGTTTGGGGTACACCTTAGTAGAAAAAAACTGTAGCTTTAATTTCTACCTTATTACCTTATCCTATATAAGTATAAG
>DYOJ01000062.1:4035-9867 GCA_020720705.1 Acetofilamentum sp. | reverse complement strand
TTTTCTTACAAACACTATATTAGTATCATGTCAAGTCTCTTCTGACGTTTCCATGTCTTAGCGGACGATGGAAAGTCTTTACTGACTTGCATTCGTCCGTAGGACAATGTAGCGTCATTTTAAAATTGACACGATATTTGTATTAAAGTATTGAAATATAGAATTTTAAATAATTAGATGCTTTTCAATTCAATTGATTTTGCTGCATTTTTGCCGATAGTTTTCAGCTTATATTGGTTTGTTTCAGCCAAAAATTTAAAACTGCAAAACCTACTGATTGTTTTGGTAAGTTATGTGTTTTACGGTTGGTGGGACAGTCGTTTTTTGGCGCTAATTCTGTTTAGTACTTTTGTAGATTATATAGTCGGAATCTGTTTGTCAAAACAAGAGAATCCGAAAATACGGAAATTACTTCTGGCAGCGAGCATTATTGTCAATTTGGGATTGCTCGGATTTTTTAAGTATTTTAATTTTTTTATAGAAAATTTCGCGTCTGCATTTACACTTTTCGGCTTTGAACTACAAGCTAATACCCTCCAAATAATTCTGCCTGTGGGAATTAGCTTTTATACTTTTCAAACCCTGAGCTATTCCATAGATATTTATCGGAGAAAACTGACTGCTACAAAAGATTTTGTTGCGTTTGCGGCATTTGTAAGTTTTTTTCCGCAATTGGTTGCCGGTCCCATTGAGCGAGCCGCTCATTTGCTGCCTCAGTTTTTCAAGAAACGTCATTTTGACTACAGTGATGCCGTCAGCGGGATGTATCAAATTATCTGGGGAATGTTTAAGAAAGTTGTCATTGCAGATAATTGCGCCCAATACGCAGATATAATTTTCAAAAACTCAGCCGATTATTCAAGCAGCACATTAATTCTCGGTGCGCTGTTTTTCACATTTCAGGTTTATGGCGATTTTTCAGGATATTCGGATATCGCCATCGGAACTGCACGGCTTTTTGGACTTAACCTGTCCAGAAATTTCAATTTACCCTATTTTTCTCGAGATATTGCTGAATTTTGGAGACGTTGGCACATTTCACTTTCGACTTGGTTTCGCGATTATTTGTACATCCCGCTCGGCGGTAGTCGCGGTTCTGTGGCAAAAAATATTAGAAATACGTTTATCATATTCATTGTCAGTGGTTTTTGGCATGGCGCAAATTGGACTTTTGTGCTTTGGGGTTTTTTAAATGCCTTGTATATTGTTCCGATAATTTTGGCAAATAAAAACAGAAAAAACATTGAAATTGTTGCCGCCGGAAAGCTGTTTCCATCCTTTCGAGAGACAGTAGCTATCTTATTAACATTCAGTCTAACAGTACTTGCAATGGTCGTCTTTCGAGCAGAATCAGTCGAACATGCAATCCGGTATATCGGAGGCATATTTACCCAAAATATTCTGCAAATGCCGTATTACATCGGTATCCGAAAATCTGTTTGGGCAATAGGAATGGTCGTGTTGTTAATTGTAATTGAATGGTTTACAAGAGAACAGCAGTTTCCGTTTCAAAAACAAATCTCAGAAAAATCAGCCCCGTTTTTATGGATTTTTTATTACCTAATTGCACTACTGATTTTTTTGTTCGGAGCTAACAGTCAGGCATTTATATATTTTCAATTCTGAAACGATGAAAAAATTCTTGATACAATTCGGTGTCTTTTTTAGTTTGTTGATAATCAGTTTTTTAGCAATACTTTTGCAGGCAGACGGATATTCCGACCCTTATTATTTGAAATTCACCGCCCCGCAACAAGAAAATTTAATTCTTGGCACATCAAAAGCAGCGCAAGGTTTGAACCCCGATGTTTTCGACCGCATTTTAGACAAAAAGATCTTCAATTATTCGTTCAATATCGGCACAAGTCCTTATGGTCCGAAATATTTGCAAAGCATTAAACGGAAGTTAAAGCCGGAAACCAAAAACGGAATTTTCATACTCACGGTTGATGCCTGGAGCTTATCTGTTAAAAATATTTTGCCCGATGATACTGCTAATTTCCGAGAAAACGGAACTTGTATCGGTGAGTTAAGAACTGTAAACAGCAACCCGAATTTTCCGTATTTGATAAACTATATGTTTGGGGAAAATTATAAATTGATTTTTAAATCTAAAATTGCATTATTACATGAAAACGGTTGGTATGAAGTAACTTTACCCTCAGATTCTGTGTCAGTTAAACGCAGAAAAGACGTAACCATATCTCAATACAAAAATGAGCTTCATGACTATAAATTTTCGCAAATCAGATTTGAATACTTAAAAGAAACCATTGCCTTTCTCAACAAACACGGGCGAGTATTTTTGGTTCGGTTACCCGTTTCGGCAGAAATGTATCAGATTGAAAATCAACTTATATCGGATTTTGACAGCCAAATGACAAAGATTTCAAACGAAACGGAGGGATACTTCAATCTTACTTTTATGAATGACAGCCTAAACTGTCCGGACGGGTTACATCTCGACAAAAAATCCGGTATCATTGTTGCGGAATATCTTGCAAAGCTTATGAAATAAAAAAAAAATCATTTTTTATTAAACATCCTTTGAATTAAACAAATATGTTTTATCTTTGCATGCTCATTTTTTACGATAAAAGTGGAAACAAACGCACGATATATCATTGATTTCAGAACGTTGCAACCCGGAAAGTATAAGTATAAATTCCTGATTGACGGTGATTTTATGTCGTCATATAACCGTTCGGAAATAAAAAATTGTGAGATACATGCGGACGTTACGCTCGTAAAAAGCTCAAGTTTTATGCAATTTGAGTTTGATTTATCCGGACAAATTGAGGTTGCGTGCGACAGATGTCTCGAAACATTCAACCAAGATGTCGAATATTTTGCCAAACTGACAGTAAAATTCGGAGAAGAAAATTCAAGTTTAGATGAGGCTGATGACAGCATAACTCTTTCATTATTAGAAGATAATATAATTTTAGATAAACATTTTTTTGACTATGTTCATCTAAGTTTACCGATAAAGAACGTTCACCCGGACGATTCCAACGGACAAAGTCAGTGTAATCCGGAAATGTTGCAACGAATAATGGCAGAACAAGAGGAAGAAGTTTCAGACCCTCGCTGGGACGCATTAAAAAGTCTAATGAATTAATAATAGTTTTAACATAATAATATTAAGTAAAATGGCACATCCAAAACGCAAAATCTCAAATACCCGAAGAGATAAACGTCGTACCCATCACAAAGCAGAAGTAAAACAATTATCGGTTTGCTCAAATTGCGGAGCAACTCATCAAAGACACAGAGTATGTCCCGAGTGTGGTCATTATCGTGGACAAGATGCTCTCCATAAAGCAGAAACCTTGTAAGATATTCAAGTTTTTACGACATTCGCCGGTTAATCCGGCTTTTCTGTTTTAACCTCAAAGCATTGATATTTAATATTTTGCTTTATATCAAAATAATCCGGAACACCAAACAACAGTATGACAAAAATTAATGCAATAATCTCCGGCATCGGAGCTTATGTTCCTGAGTATGTTTTAACTAACCTGGAAATTTCAAAAATGGTGGACACAACCGATGAGTGGATTATGTCACGCATCGGAATTAAAGAACGCCGCATTTTAAAAGGTGAAGGCATGGGAACATCCGACATGGGCGCAAAAGCCGTAGAAGAGTTACTTCGTAAAACAGGCACACGCCCCGAAGAGGTTGATTTATTGATATGTACAACCGTTACACCGGATATGCAATTTCCGGCTACCGCAAACATTATCAGTGATAAACTCGGAATTTTAAATGCTTTCAGTTTCGACCTAAATGCCGGATGCTCAGGATTTTTGTTCGGGATGTCCACGGCGGCAAAGTTTATCCAATCCGGTAAATACAAGAAGGTTGTATTGGTCGGAGCAGATAAAATGTCATCAATTGTGGATTATCAAGACCGCTCCGTCAGCCCGATATTCGGAGACGGCGCCGGTGCTGTGTTATTTGAACCGAGTACGGAAGATTTAGGACTCATTGATGAAATATTGCACACAGACGGAATGGGACGCAAACATTTACATCAAAAAGCGGGCGGCTCGGTTAAACCGGCCTCGCACGAGAGCATTGATGCGCGTGAACACTATGTGTATCAAGAAGGACAAGCGGTTTTCAAACATGCCGTAAAAAGGATGGCTGATGTATCCGTAGAAATGATGGAAAAACACGGCTTAACCTCCGATACCCTCGCTTGGCTTGTTCCGCATCAGGCAAATTTACGCATTATTGATGCAACTGCAAGCCGGATGAATCTGGCTCGTGAAAAAGTGATGATAAACATTGAACGATACGGCAACACCACAGACGGAACTTTGCCCTTATTGCTATGGGAGTGGGAGTCGAAACTCAAAAAAGGAGACAACTTAATTTTCGCAGCTTTCGGAGCCGGTTTTACATGGGGAGCTATCTACCTGAAGTGGGCTTACGGAAAATAATCTTCAAAATATTTTTTTCAATCAAAAAAATACTTATTTTTATACGGTATTTCAAAAAACATTTAGTTATGGACTATAAAGAATTAAAAGAATTTATCAAAGCCGTTGCAAAATCCGGCGTAAGTGAAGTTGATATCAAATCGGAAGAATTGCGCATCCACATTAAAGTAACTCCCGGTTTTGAAGGTCAATACATGCACCCCGAGACGATGATTCAACAAATGCCGATGATGCAAACCGGTATTCACACAGGCATGCACACCGGTATCAATACCATGATGCAGCAACCTATGATGACTCACATTACGACACAAGCCGGCGAAACTGCAGAAACAAAAATTGAAACTGAAAATAACTCTAAATATCTGACAATCAAATCGCCGATGGTCGGTACTTTTTATCGAAAACCATCGCCGGATAAACCAACTTTTGTCAATATTGGGGATACCGTTCATGCGAGTTCTGTGGTTTGCATAATCGAAGCAATGAAATTATTTAACGAGATTGAAGCAGAAGTTTCAGGAAAAATTGTCAAAATACTTGTAGATGATACTTCTCCCGTAGAGTTTAACCAAGCTTTATTTTTGGTAGATCCGAGTTAATATCTCCTATTATTAAATGAATTACGTTTTTTCTCAGTAAAAAATATTCCATAAATTAGGTGCAGATTCTATATTTTCACCGATTCAGTTGGATAAATGTTTTTGTATTATACTCAAAACATGTGATTTTTTTACCTTTATTCTTTGTTAAATATTTAATAATCAGATAATTAACGCATTTTCAAATTTCAAAATTAATTCATTTTCAGTATATCATAATTCAATCAGATATGAAAAAATATATTGCACCTGCACTTTTTTTAGCATTAGCTGTACTTGTGCTTACAGCTTGTCCATATACTTCAAGAGTGCCAATATCGGCGACATCTGAAAAATTAGATAAGAAATTGTTTGGCAAATGGGTTAAAGCCTCCGACTACGATGAGGAGCATCCCGAGTTTTTTGAAATTTCCGAACATCAAAAATTTCAGTATCAAATTGCAAAAAACGAATACAATTCGACAGACAGTGTGTATGACAAAACTATCTATGTGTCGCATACCACTACGCTCGGCGAATACATGTTTATCAACATGCAAAAAGACGGCGAAGGCGATTATTATCTATACAGAATAGTATTAAACGAAGATAAATCGGATTTTACACTGTTTGAAGTTACAGACAATATTGATGAGAAATATAACAATTCGGCTGATTTAAAGGCATTTGTAGATAAATATAAAGCCTTAAGCTTTTTCTACAATTCAGATGAGAAAAAGTATGTCAAACAAAAGTAAGCCTCTTACAAACCAGTCCGTTAAAGAAACCCGTTAAAGAAA
>DYOJ01000062.1:0-3935 GCA_020720705.1 Acetofilamentum sp. | reverse complement strand
CCGTTAAAGAAACCCGTTAAAGAAAATTATGTTTAAGAAAATATTGATAGCCAACAGAGGCGAAATCGCTTTGCGAGTTATTCGTACTTGCAAAGAAATGGGTATAAAAACCGTTGCAGTTTATTCAACTGCTGATGCAGACAGTTTGCATGTCAGATTTGCAGACGAAGCCGTATGTATCGGACCTCCCCCGAGCAAGGCTTCATACCTGAATATTAAGGCGATAATATCAGCTGCCGAAATTACAAACGCAGATGCTATTCACCCCGGATACGGATTTTTGTCTGAAAATGCCGATTTTGCAAGAATATGCAAAAAACACGACATTACGTTTATCGGACCGACAGAAGAGCAAATTGTTGCTATGGGTGATAAAAATAATGCAAAGAAAACTATGCGTGAAGCGGGAGTTCCAACAATACCCGGTTCAAAAGACTTAATACCCAATGTTGAGGAAGGTATAAAAACTGCCAAAGAAATTGGCTACCCTGTGATTATAAAAGCAACAGCCGGCGGCGGAGGCAAAGGCATGCGAATTGTGAAATCAGAAGATGAATTTCAAAAACTCTGGGATTCAGCCAGGCAAGAAGCAGCAGCTTCTTTCGGAAATGACGGTATTTATATGGAAAAATATATCGAAGAGCCGAGACACATTGAAATACAAGTTGTCGGTGATAAATACGGAAACGGATGCCACCTCTCCGAACGGGACTGCTCGGTGCAACGCAGACATCAAAAATTGCTCGAAGAAACACCTTCGCCTTTTATGACTGACGAATTACGCGAACGTATGGGCGAGGCAGCCGTAAAAGCTGTAAAATCAATCAGATATCAAGGTGTAGGAACTATAGAATTTTTGGTAGATAAACACCGAAACTTCTTTTTTATGGAAATGAATACCAGAATTCAGGTGGAACATCCTATTACCGAGGAAGTTATAAATTTCGATTTGATAAAAGAACAAATTAAAGTTGCGGCAGGCGAACCAATTTCCGGCAGGAATTATTACCCGGAAGCACATGCCATTGAATGTAGAATCAATGCCGAAGACCCCTACAATACATTTAGACCGTCTCCGGGTAAAATTGAGATTTTACACGTCCCCGGCGGTCATGGCGTACGTGTGGATACCCATGTTTACGCCAGATATACCATACCGCCGGATTACGACTCAATGATTGCTAAACTGATAGTTACAGCTCGTACGCGAGAAGAAGCAATCAAAAAAATGAGACGCGCATTGGACGAATTTGTCATTGAAGGCATTAAAACGACCATTCCGTTTCATAAACAATTGATGGATAATCCTGATTTTATTGCAGGAAATTACACCACGAAATTTATGGAAACTTTTGAACTAAAGTAGAGTCTATTGTGTAATTCGCATTTTTATAGGTATTAGTCTCATCCGAGTATTTGATATCAAAAGATATTTACAAAAATAATGTTATAAACAACTGCAAATGCAAAGCAGAAAAAAATAAATTATACAAGAATATCAATAAAAATACATGAATACAAATTTTAAAAAAAATAACAAAAATGAAATATTTAGCTCTATTTGTAACTCTAATAATATTATTCTCGGGTTGTGATAAAAATGAAGACGAACCATACAATCATTTAGATTACATACCGGAAGTTTCGGCTGAAATAAATAATACCGTTTATAATTTGCATAATGTAACGATAGGACACCCAAGTTCAGAAATCCATACGGTTGTAGTAATAGCAAGTGATATAAATAATTTTGCAATAAATATCACATTTCCGGAAAACTGTGGTGAAACTACGTTTACGTTCCCCAATAACAATGAAAATTTATCATTGTCGCTTAACAATACTGAATGTAATTCAGGTAAATTAATAATAACAAAATATGACAATAATATGGTTCGCGGTCAGTTTGAATTTAGTATAAATGACAACGGCACATCTTATGAAATTAAAAACGGGAGTTTTTTTATTGTATATCGTATTGATTATAAGCAACAAACCTAAACGCTTGATAATGAAAAACTTAGCCCTATTGGTAGCACTTGTATTAATACTATCGGGTTGTGATAAAAATGAACACGGTCCATATAATCATTTAGATTACATACCGGAAGTGTCGGCTGAAATAAACAATAATAACTTTAATCCACATCAAATTACAACATCATCCGGCATAGAAGACGACAGCTTTATTGGGATAATAGCAAGAGATGATAATTATGTTATCAACATTACTTTTCCGGAGGATTGTGGTGAAACAACGTTTACGTTCCCCAATAATAATGAAAATTTAACATTGTCGCTTAACAACATAGAGTGTTATAAGGGAGAATTAATAATAACAAAATATGACAATAATATGGTTCGCGGTCAGTTTGAATTTAGTATAAATGACAACGGCACAACTTATGAAATTAAAAACGGAAGTTTTTTTATTGTATATCGTATTGATTATTAGTAACAAAATTTAAAATTAGATTATGAAATTTATAGTATTTTTAGCCGTAAATTTGATTTTACTATCTTATCATGCCGGTTTTTCACAAAATACTGAATTTTTTCTCTCCGGATTTTGTACCTGAAAAGGTCAAAAATCAGGTTGTAAACGAAGTTTTGAATATGCCGGAATTTACCGAAGGAAGTAAAATTACCGTTAATTATCTTGTATCAAAAGACAGTATTTTCAGAATCGAATATATGGAAATTAATAAAGTTGAATATTATGACCTTGTAAGCGAAAGGCTTACAAATATAAAAAAAGATGACCTGAATAATCCGAAAAATCGTGGGACACTTAATATCCCCCTGGGCCGGTTTAGAGATTTACCGAGTTTTTATGGCGAATGGGAACAACCTTATCACGATATTTATCTGAAAGAATCAAGAATCTATTCCGAATTTAATTATAAACATGTTGATTGGGGCTATTCGAGCCATCATTTTGAACATAATTCATGGAAAGATTGTGACGGAAATTATGTACAAACTACTCAAAAAATAACTCTTATGACACGAAGAACTATTTGTTGCCCAAATACTTTGGTAACTTATAAGTGTGAATTCCCGAATGTTGCCAATAATTACAATAACAAATATTTTGAAAATAGAACTATTCCGGTTGATAATAATGCAGGGGTTTTAGTTGATTTCAGAATTGATTTTACGCCGGCAAATATAGCGGGTAACGGATTCATTTGCCTTAACGAACAAGTCCCATTTAGTTTAAATTCAATATATTGCCCGGGATCATCAGTTTCATGGTCAAGTAGCAGTAACCTTTCTTATATAAGCGGACAGGGCACAAATTATTACAAAGTTAGGGCAATAGGAAACAGCAACGGTTGGGTGCAGGCAAATATTAACGGAGCTGTTTTCAGAAAAGATGTTCGGGTAGGTCCGAAAGCAGATATTTCCGGCGATTCGTATGTTTCCTATCCTGGTTCGGGTAATTGGTATGCAAACTCTTCTTGTGCAAATAATTACGATTGGTATCTTAAACGAGAGGACTTGGGCGGTTTTGTATCTGTTCAACATTCATCGTTAAGCCAATTATCATTAAACTCAGTCCTTTCTAAAAGCAAAAAACCCGTTCCGGAGGGCGAACCTAATTTTTTCTTATTCGTCAGAGTAAGCAATGGAAGTGGTGGTTATTCTGAATCTCCAACGACACAAATTATCGCAAATGGAGATGTAGATTTAGTTTTAGGCTCAGGCGGCGGTGGTTTGCCCCCGATTGATTTTAGTCTCAGTCCCAACCCTGCAACTGATTTTATTTTTGTAGAATTAGACGATGTCGCACCGCAAGAAAACAAAAATATTCAGAATACGGTAAGACTTTTGGATAAAGATCAAAAAGTAATTTTTCAACAAATCACCACTGAAAAACAAATAACGATAAATGTAAGTAATCTTCAATCCGGCGTTTACTTCCTACAAGT
>DYOJ01000061.1 GCA_020720705.1 Acetofilamentum sp. | reverse complement strand
CTAAGTAACAGGGTCAGTTTTAGAGCAAAATTGTTCTTTTTCATAACTTGACTATAAACTCAGTTGAAGTTTAAGATTTTATTTCTGAGCTGTCTTCGTTATCAATGTTCTGATTTTTTGTCGCTTTAATCTGCTCTTCGAGTTCTTTTAAGCGTAAAGATTGATTTACATAATCGGTAACATCCAAGCCCATGAACATTATTTTTTCTATTTGCCCTACAGGGTCTCTCAGCGGGGTAAAGGTTCCTTTGAAAAATAATTTTGTGCCTTCTTTCGATAGGAAATGCCAAGTGCCGCCGGTAATATTTCCGCGTTTTAAATCTCGCCAGAAATGTTCGTACCTTTCGGTATCCATGATTTCTTTTGAAATAATATCACGATAATTCATTGTCAAAAGTGTCTCAACGGAGTAACCAACCGACTCTGCAAACAAGGTATTTGCACTTACGATAGCTTGATTTTTTCCGATTTCAACCATAACATTTGTCCGATTGATATTTGCCATACGCCCTTCGTGTTCGGCTGCCGTGCGTTTGAGTTCGGTAACATCGGAAAGGATTTCCAGAATTTTGTATGTTTGCCCGTGAATATTTTTTATAGGCGTAAATATTCCTTTGAAAAACAATACTACGCCTGATTTGGTAACTCGTTTACATTCATTCTCGAACGGTATTCCTTGCCTTAGATTGTTCCAAAGTTGTTTATATTCCGGACGTTTACGGTCTTCTTCCGTAATAAACATCCTATGGTGTTTGTTTTTTACATCTCGGTAGGTGTATCCGAAGCGATGCAGGAATAAATCGTTTACCGAAATTAGGGTACCGTCTGTTTCAAACTCGGCAACCATGTTATTCTTGTCCACCGATTTAAAAACAACGGTCGTTTCGCGTTCTTGCGAAGCTATCTCGCTGTTTAACTCAATCATTCGGTCGTGTTCTTCTTCGAGTTGATTTTTTATGGAATTTAGCTCACCGATTTTGAGTTGAAGCTCTCGCTCTTGGTCATTAGCCTTGTTTACGGCTTCTTTCAAAATTTGCTCGCGGGCTTTGGCTTCCACGTTTGCTTTTTCGAGCATTTCTTGTTTTTTAGCCATTTCTTCTTGAGTAGAATGTAGCTCTTCAAGATTTTGTCGCATTTCTTCTTCCTGTGCTTGCATAGCTTCGGCTTGTTCACGCAATTCAAACTCGAGTTCTTTGGTTTCGGTTAAATCTGTGGCTAATGACAGTATTTTTTGAACCTCACCGGTTTCATCCTTAATTGGGGTATAGGTTACTCCAAACCACTTTTCGCGTCCTCCGATACGAATGCGCTCGGTAGATTTTTGGTGGTCGCCGTTTTTAAGTTTGTACCAAAAGTCGCTGTATGACTTTTCATTTTCAGAACTGACAAAATCATGATGCATTTTACCGACGATATCTCGCTCGTCAAGTTTCAGAATGTCAAGCAGTTCTTTATTTACGGCAGTTATATATCCTTTTGTGTTTATCTCAATAACCAATGAGGATGAATTGATAGCAGTCAGGATGCTCGACATTTCGGCTTCGCGTTTTGCCGATTCTTCTTGTGTTTGTTTGAGTTCTTCAAAACTGCGGCGCATTTCTTCTTCCTGAATCGCCATTTGTTCGGCAGCGCGTTGCGATTGTTCCAAAAGTTCGGATGTTCGACTGTTGATGCGTGTAATTGAAAGTGAAGCGGCAATATTCTCAGAAACTTTTTCGGCAAATTCTACTTCATTGGAATTGAACTCATTAAAAGAAGCGATTTCAATAATACCGAAGATTTCATCTTCCACTTTCATCGGAACTATCAATAAGCTACGAGGTTTACTGCCGCCCAATCCGGAGGTGATGGTGATATAATTTTCCGGAATGTCGGTCATGTAAATTGTTTCCTTTTCAACGGCAGCCGTTCCTACAAGCCCTTCTCCCAGTGCAATTCGCTTGATTCGTTTTTTATCTTGTCCGTAGGCGTAAGCTGCCACGAGGTCGAGAACGATTTCTTTATCATCCTTATTCTGAACAAAAACACCGCCTTGGTTTGCTTTCAGAAAATGCACAAGTTCACGAATAACGATTGCTGACAATTCTTGTATATTACCGCTGCTTTGTCGCAAAATATCATTGAATTTTGCCAAACCTTCGTTCGCCCATTTACGCATATCGTCCTCACGCTTACGCATCTCCTCATCAATTTTTGCTTGATTAAGATTCTGACGCATCTCAATGAGCGAATTTCCGAGCACATCGTCGGAGCTGAGGGGTTTGTAGTCGGTGTCGAATTGCCCGCGTCCGATGTCGGCAGCAAAATTAGTCGTTTGTTTTAAGCCGGAAATCAATTCATTGACATAGGTTGTCATTTCGGAAATCTCATCCTGCCCATCAACATCGGGCAATTTATCCGGCAAACTACCGCGGCTGAGCGGACTGATGTATGATTTAAGTTGATTGACGGGGCGTAAAATTGAATTGGAAAACTGGCGAATAAATAAAATTAGTCCGACTAATAGTAACGCAAAAAATACATAAGCGGAATTCATGGTTCTGCCCGTGAAATTTTTTAACTGTTCGGCAATTTTCATTTTAACATTTTCCAACTCAGGGTCTATTTTATGAATTTCGGCACGAAGTTCACCTTGTAATCCGTCTTTGTATGAAAGCCCGACCTCTGTATCTATTTTAAAAACAGAAGAAAAATGATATTTATAATTATTGACATGCTTTACATAGTCCCGCGTAACACTCTCATTTACCGATATTTGCATGGTATCAACTTTTGAGGTGTCAATGCTTTCCGATTCTGCAAATCGGTACATAGGGTCTAATCCTGAACTTATAAACCTGTTGAGTTGTGAGAACGTAGCGAGGAAGTTACGATATTGTTCGGCATCTTTATTTTGCAAATATTTCTCTGAAATTTGCATCAACTTAACGTTGTATTCTTTCAGATACTGACTGTTGGCAGAAGTGTATGCCATGTTTGCAGCAACCATCATTTCACCTACCGAACCGGAGCCGTTTGCGCCGCGCCGATGTAATTCGGTATATAATTTTTCGAATATTTCGTCGTATCGTTTTTCATAAGTTGCGATTTTCCCGAACGACTCCTCCAAATGTAAATCGGACGCAATACTATGCTCACTAAGTTTTGTCTGAACTTCGATGAACGCATTGGAGGCTTGTTTATGTTTATCAATATATCTGTTTTCTTTAGTTGTAAAAAATGCTTGGTCTTCTTGAAATCTTAATAGAAAGTTTTGCTCAAATTTGCGTAAATTCAGGTATTCAATTTCAAGTTGAGCAATATCCTGACGGTATTCGTGATACATCTGAACACGCCCGATAGACGTGATAAAGTAAACCGTAACGGCAGTAAAAACTACCATTACACCTGCGATAAGGAGGTTAAACCTTATCCGAATACTTATTTTTTGATACAATGAACCCATAATTTAGGTGTATCCTCATTTTATGCTCGGAGTGTGTTTCCGAAATACATTCGACAAAAATAGAAAAAAAATGTATGATATACTTTAAAATTGAAAAAAAAAGGATATATTTTAAATTTCAAATTTCGTTCCAATTTTTTTTTAAAAACAAGTTGTTCTAAAAATCGCTATAAGTGAACACTCAAACAGCAGTTATTTGCTGCAAAACTCAGTAAGCACACCACCTGTTGATTTAGGATGTAAGAATCCGATTTGCATTTGCTCAGCTCCGTTTCTTGGTTTATTATCAATAAGTTGTATAGCTTTATCTGAAGCAAAACTCAATGCATCGGCGGTATTATCAACAGCGTAAGCAATGTGGTGCATCCCTTCGCCTCGTTTTTCGATAAATTTTGCAACCGGGCTGTCGGGGGAGGTGGGTTCTAATAATTCAATTTTAATTTCACCGATGCGAAAAAAAGCTGTTTTTACCTTTTGTTCAGGCACTTCTTCTATTGCATAACAGTTTAATCCTAAAATAGTTTCGTAAAAAACACGACTCTCGGCAATACTTTTTACTGCAATTCCGATGTGTTCAATCTGCTTGACTTTCATATAACTGATTTTGGCAAAGATATAAATTATATCAACATACAAAGTTGTTGCATGGTATATTTGTTGCATCAAATTGGTCTTTTTCACGAAAAAAAATGTATTTTTGTCGAAAATATTTAAGATGATAATTTCTGAAAGCAAAATACGTGTGCGATACGGAGAAACCGACCAGATGGGCTATGTTTATTATGGTAACTATCCGCTGTATTACGAAGTCGGACGTACGGATATGATTCGAGCGATGGGCTGGTCTTACCGTAAGATGGAGGAGAACGGCATTCTGATGCCTGTATTATCATTAAATGTAAAATACATTCGTCCTGCATTTTACGACGATTTATTGACCGTAAAGACCTATCTGAAAACATTACCTGCATCGCGGATAGATTTTGAATATGAAGTGTTTAATGAAAAAAACGAACTGCTGAATATCGGCAGCACAACGCTTGTATTCGTAAACGCACGAACAATGAAGCCTCAACTGATACCCGATGCTTTGCTGACGGATATAAAAAAAATATTCGACCAATACGAACAAAACTTGTCCGAATAAACAAATGATAAATAATAAAAAAATTGCGGTTGTTTTGCCCGCATACAATGCCGAAAAAACCTTAGAAAAAACTTACGCGGAAATTCCGCATGATATTGTTGATTTTGTTATTTTGACAGACGATTCGAGTAAAGATAACACGATTAATGAAGCTCTGAGGATAGGTATAAAGCACATTATCAGACATCACCAAAATACGGGATACGGCGGTAACCAAAAATCTTGTTACAACAAAGCTGTAGAACTCGGAGCCGATATTGTTGTAATGTTGCATCCGGATTATCAATATACACCTAAACTTATCCAATCAATGTGTTGGTTGATAGCCAATGAGGTTTACCCGGTTGTTATCGGTTCGCGTATTTTAGGAAAGGGCGCACTTAAGGGAGGCATGCCTTTATATAAGTATGTAGCCAACCGGTTTTTGACCTTATTTCAAAATATCATGATGAACCAAAAGCTCTCGGAATATCATACAGGCTACCGGGCATTCTCAAAAGAAGTTCTCAAAAATGTAAACTACAACATCAATTCTGACGATTTTGTATTTGATAATCAAATGCTTGCACAAATTTTTTTCAAAGGATACGAAGTTGCGGAAATTACCTGCCCGACAAAATATTTTGACGAAGCATCGTCCATCAATGTAAGAAGAAGTATCAAATACGGAATGGGCGTTTTGAGTGTGTCCCTGTCGTATTTTTTCAATAAAATCGGGTTTGGAAATAACAAAATATTTAAGACATAGTGCAAGTTTCCAATCTGAATACTCGTTTTTTAGCCACCTTGTTTTGGATGATATTGATTTTCGGGTTCACGAATTCGGTTGCACAAAATTGTCCGGATAAATTTTACATTTCCGAGATAACTTTCAGCGGTAATAAAACCACAAAACCGCAAGTTATTGAACGTGAACTCAGTTTTGAGCGCGGAGACTCTGTTTGCAGCAATAATTTAAGTTCAGTTTTGACGGAAAGTAAGCACAATTTAGAAAAACTGCCGCTTTTCAATTTTGTTACAATAACGCCGGATACTCTTGATTTACAAAACATTGCCATACACATTCACGTTGTAGAGAGATGGTACCTTATGCCGATATTTACAGCAACTTATGCCGACCGAAATTTGAATGTTTGGCTCAAAGAAAAAGATTGGACAAGAATTAGAGTCGGTGTCGGGCTTGAAAAATACAATTTCAGAGGACAGAATGAAAATATCTCAGGCATGTTCGTTTACGGTTATGATAAACAGGTGAGTTTTGCATATCGAAATATCTATTTTGACAAAAAAAGAAAAAACGGAGCAAGTATATTTTTCAAATATTACAAACGAAATGAGACTCCGTATATTGTTGAAAATGATAAGTTTAAACAATTAAAACTGCAAGGCGAATTCATCACGGATGTCATGCAAATATCCGGCGAATACTATCACAGAATAAAACCGGGCGAGCAACACATTGCGGGAACAGCTTTTGAGCTGCGCCATGCGGCAGATACATTATTCGATGTAAATAAAAAATACTTTTCAGGAGTGAACGACCTGTCCAGATACGTATATCTTAGATACATTTATGATAAAGATACTCGCAATTCGCGGATTTTTCCGGTTTCGGGCTATAAAATACGCTTTTTTTTGCAGGGCACGGGGCTTGGGTTGTTTTCTGAAAGTAATATAAATTTTATTCATATTCGCCCACAGGTCTCATTTTTTACAGGAATAGGAAAACGGTTTGTACTCGGCAACCACCTTGCTGCAAAAAAAACTTACGGCTCTACCCTACCCTTTTATTTGCAAGATGCTTTAGGAACAGATTTCAACATTCGCGGTTACGAATACTATGTTATTCACGGGACAGATTTTATTCTGAACAACAACAGTTTTAACTTTGAACTTTTGCCAAAAACTGTTTTCAGTATCCCTTATATCCCGTTTGAAAAATTCAGCAAAGTTCACATAACTATCTATATCGGTGCGTTTGCCGATGTGGCTTATGTCAAAAATACAGACCCCGACTACATGAAACACAACAAATTGGCAAATGAGTTTCTGTATAGTTCCGGCTTAAGCTTAAACATCCTGACCTATTACGACAAACTCCTAAGATTTGATTACTCGTGGAATCATTTAGGCGAGCGTCATTTCTTTTTTCACATCAATGCTCCTTTCTGAGTATGAATGTTTGGCTTACGACCTGCGCGGAGTGATTTTTAATTTGAGAGCTTCCAATTCGTTTTGGATTTCGGCATCATGTATGTGCTTGTCAGCCAGATACAAGTCATCAGCCAAGCTGTCCAATTTTGAATATTCTTCGGACATGGTTTCGAGCTTGTTTTTTAAATATTCAAACTTTTGGTCTGTATCTGAAACATCCTCATATTCAACACGGTTTATTTTTGATTGGTCATATTTTGATTTCAAAAAAACGTATTCCTTTTCGTAATGTTCAATGCGGATTTGCATTTGCTCAATGCTTGTTTTCAAATAATTAATTTTTTCGTCCACATCCTTCATTTGTGCATTGAGCACGGCAGTTTTCTCAACATACATACGTTTCAAGGATAGTGCATGGGCGGCAGCTTTTTCAACTGTTTCCGGTTGCGATGCCGTCAAACTTGCCGAAAGTATATGTTCTGCCTGTCGCTCAAACTCTTCCGAACGGCGTTTGTATTCTGACAAATCGCTTTCAGAACGAATTTTAAGAGCTTGATATTCAGCAGTTTGTTTCATCGCTTGCGACATATCGTCTCGCAACGATTGTAAAGCGAGTTCAAAATCATGCAACGGGTTGGTTTGCTTGCGTCTGAGAAGATTGACTTTCTCTTCGCCGATGTCATATAATTTTTTGAGATAGCTCATAGTTCAAAATTTATTTTTGCACAATTTACATATTTTTCCGGATTCGACAAATTGATTTTTGACTATTTTTTACAAAATAAAAAAAGTTCGAGTTTGAAAAATCTTTGGATTTGTTGTCGTGTAGTTTTTCAATAATAATTTAATTTTGCGAGAAATCGGTTGTAGTTGGTTTTGTTTGGAATACTTAAACGTCTGTTCTACAATTATTTCCGAAGGAACGTATTTGCTATTATGTTTAGCATATCTCACTGTTCGGTGAGTTTCAACCGATAACAAATCGGTAAAAAGGCTGTTATTATCGGCAAACAAATTTTCGGTCAATCCGCTGTGGGCTGACGATATTGAAAAAATTTCCGCATAAACAAGTTCGTGATTATTTTTTAGGACAATTAATTTTCCGCTATATTTTTCGCAACTGCTGATACCTGTTGATTTAAAATCCGGAATCAAAGCGAAAAACTCAAGCTCCCAAGCCGGTAGATTCAGATATTTGGTATCTTTTTTTATCTCAAAATTAAACAAATGTAACTGATTGACATCTGTAACATTAGAACGGTATCGAACCAAGTCTGTTTCTATTATATCGTCTAAATTCAGAACACCGCCGTTGAGGTTATTTACCTCGTAATTTCGGGTTACCGATTTTATGTTGTATCCTATGGTCTGATAATCAGCCAAGGGATTCATTCTTTTATATCCCTTACTGTCTGATAGTTCTAAATAAAAATCTGTTGTTTTATCTTTTGCTCCTGAAAATTTCAACTCTTCAGTCCCTGAAAATTCATAATTATAAGCCATGTTCGGATAATTTTCCGAAATTGAAGCCGACAACATTTTTATCACGGAATACGCTAACAATGATTTTTCTTCGACCACCACTTCTTCAATTCCGACATTTTCGGCATCCAATTCAAAAATAATATCCGATTTATTCAAAAATTGTTTTAACTCGAAAAATTTAGTTTTATAGCCTACACATGAAACAGAGATTTTTTTTGATACCATTGAACCCGGAATCTCCAACAGAAATTTCCCCTCAAAATCACAAACCACCCCGACAGCCGAACCGTCCACGGCGACAGTGGCGAAAGGAATACCTTGTTTATCAGAATATTGCACAACTTGTCCTTCGATATTTTGTGCTTCAAGTTTTGCAAATATCAACACAGTAAACAGAAAATACACGATAAAATACACGATAAAATACACGATAATACGTCTCATTTATTTTTTAAATAACTTAAATGTAAATACTTTTGCGAAGATACACATTTTTCTGATATTCGATATTATGTCAAAAATCTTCATTTTTATCCTCTTCGGCATCACCTTAAGTACATCTTGCATGGTGAGCAAAAAAAAATTTGAAGCCTTAGATGCTCAAAGAAATAAAACTATTGATTCATTGTCAGTTGTATTAAATTCAACAAGGGACGATTACAACAAACACAGGCAAATTTATGCCCGCGATGCCAAGCAAAAAGAGTATTGGATAGATTCTGTTTCTGCGGAAATTAAACGATTATCTGCCGATACTTTAAATTTGAGCACTTCGCTCCGCAAAGCAATCTCGAATTATGAAGCTGAGCGAAAGAAATTGACCGAAGTTGAAAAAAGACTCAACGAAAAAGATGCAGAACAAAAAAAACGTAACCGCCAAATTGACTCTTTGCAACAAATCCTGCTTGTAAAGCAAAATCGTTTGGCTCAACTGGAACAAATGATTGAAAAAAATAAAGATGAAGCCGCAAACTTGAAAAAGATTCTAAACGAAGCACTAAAAAGTTTCGATGCAAGTGAACTCAATGTTTATATCAAAGACGGGAAAGTGTATGTTGCGATGGAAGAAAAATTGCTGTTTAAGTCCGGAAGTTCTGCCATTGACAAACGCGGAAAAGAAGCTATTATCAAATTGGGCAAAATATTGGAAACCAATATCGAAACAGAAATTTTAATAGAGGGACACACCGACAATGTAGGTGCCGATGCCTTCAATTGGAAACTGAGCAACGAGCGAGCACTTTCGGTAGTTCAAATTTTGACGGAAAACACAAAAATCCTTCCCGAACGCATCACTGCGTCCGGACGAGGCATGCACAAGCCTGTAGCGGACAATTCAAGCCCGGAAGGAAAACAAAAAAACAGACGTATCGAAATTATTTTGGTTCCCAAATTAAATTCACTTTACGATTTAATGAACAAATAAAGTAACTATTCAGCGAGTATTAGTATTTAGTATCAAGACATAAGTATCAAGAAAATTTGTCAATTTAAAATTTGACTATTTCGACTTTACGAAGTTAAAGATTTCGGCAAAGTTTGTGCTTAGAATAGTTTAGCGTGGACGCTAAACGCAAATAGAAAATGCAATAAGCGTCCACGCTTTTCTTTTGCCGGCATAACTTCGTAAAGTAGAACTAT
>DYOJ01000659.1 GCA_020720705.1 Acetofilamentum sp. | reverse complement strand
AATTTAATTGACATAAAATCAAGTATTTATACGTTTTCTTACAGACACTATTTAAATCCGAACGGTTCTATAGCCCTAAAGCATGTTTTTTATTTTGAAGAAAATAATGATGTTTCAAAACAAAAAATTATATTTGCAGTCGGTTTCAAGTGAAACATCAAAAAGAATTAAGCTATGTTAGATTTTCAAAAACGTTTAACAAACGGTTTCTATGTCATTCTTGGTCTGCCATCTACGGCAATGGGCTTTGCGCTGTCAGTACAAATTGCTGTACTCAGTTGGATATTAACCACAAAATACGGCTTAGATATTCACGAGGTCGGTTTGGTTTGGGCGGCAGGTCCGCTTGCCGGAATTTTGGGGCAACCCATTGTGGGCTTAATCAGTGATAAAATTTGGTTTTGGGGTGGTCGTCGTCGTCCGTTTATCATTATCGGCGGTATCTTGGCTGCACTGTCAATCTTAGCATTGCCGAATATTGATGTTATTGCCGGAACACTGGGTATGAGCAGTATGCTTGCAGTTGCCGTAACCGTTGCTTTAACATTAGATTTATCAATCAATATCAGTTTTAACCCCACACGTTCTATTATTGCGGATGTTACTCCCGAAGGCGAACCGCGCACGAAAGGCTACACGTGGATGCAATCCGTTTCAAACCTTTTCGGAGCTTTGGCGTATTTGACAGGTGCACTTATCGGTAATTATTTCTTAATTTATGTCGGTGTATTCGTGATTTTGGCTTTTTCGATTCTTCCTTTATTTTTTATTAAAGAACCGCGTAGCCTCGAAGCTGCTGCCGAAGCTGAAAGTGCCGGCGGGATAGACCATACTGATACAAATTGGACAGAATTGATTAAAATTTATATCGCACACTTTTTCAGTTGGTTGGGAATACAAACTATGTTTGTTTATATTATCTCGTTTTTACAACAAAAGATGTTTTCATCCGATATATATGCTCAATACCTGACTGTTATGGAGTATAATCGCGACCATAAGGCCCTTACGCCCGAGCTAAAAGCTGTTTCTGATATGGTTTCAGCCGATACAGGTACCATGATAGGAATTTCGTTCTTTTTACTAAACGCAATTGGTGCATTTTTGCCTATTCTGCTCTTGCAACCGCTTACACGTAAGTTTGGTATCACAAAAACACACTATTTTGCTGTGATTGCTATGGCGGTCGGTTATTTAGGAATCGTTTTATTTGCACGCGACCAATGGACATTATATGCGATGATGGCTATCGTAAGTATCGGATGGTCGGCAGTGGTAAGTTTGCCGTTTTCAATTATGACACAAAACGTGAGCAAAACCAAAATGGGATTGTTTATGGGAATATTCAATCTTTCTGTTGTGGTTCCGCAACTTATATCAAGTTTAGTTGTCGGTATGTTCATACAACAAGCCACCGATAAAAGCATTGTGTTTTGGATAAGTGCGATTGCTTTAGGTTTGTCTGCATTAGCTTGGACATTCGTAAAAAACATAAAATCGAATTCAGCGAACGTAACTCCCAAAGGAAGTGCACATTAAGCTGAAACAATTGGTTTGTAAAATATTTATATTATATCGGAAAAACTATCCGCAATATTGATTCTTCAATTCTTCGATATTCAAGTTTGGGTGAAGGTAATTCATGAAATTAGTAATAATTACTATCGGATTATTGACTATGTGTTTGAATTTTTATACTTAAATTAGAAACCGTAGATACTACAAGCAGAAGTTTTTAACGAATATGAATATGCTGAAAAGCAAAA
>DYOJ01000658.1 GCA_020720705.1 Acetofilamentum sp. | reverse complement strand
CAACCATTTTCGCAATAATCCTTGCCATTGACGCATATTTGCCAGCATTCATGACGCGGGCTAGGTTGAAGGAAAGACGATTGGTCGCTTAATGATTGACAATTGGCTTGACACGAAGCAAAGGACGATTGGCATTGACCATAGCATTGTAAGCTTTGTTGCTGCGATTGTTGCGAGGCACGCTTGGCAGCGGCAGATTCTGCGTCTGCGGCACTGCGGCGGGCGGCATCGAGTTCTGCACGCAACTGATTGATTTCATTACTGCCGTTTTGTGCGCTATCTTCAACCGGTTTATTGTTGCGCCATTCAGCGGAGAGGGTTTTGCCGCTGGCATAAATATGCGTACCTTTGCCAGAGCGCAAGCCATCGCTAAATTCGCCATCGTAACGGTCGCCGTTGCTGTATTTGTAAGAACCTTTGCCTGAAATGCGTCCGTTGAGAAATTCGCCATCATAACGCTCGCCGTCTGCCCAAATGTAGCTGCCTTTGCCGTGCGGTCTGCCGAGTGCAAAATCGCCTTCATAACGATCTTTGCCGGTGGCGATGCCGTAACCATCGGCTTTACCATTTTTGCAATTGCCTTCGTAACTGCCTTGTAAGTCTGAATCGCTCACTTTGCAATCCTCGGCAATGGTCATTACAGAAAAACTCCATAAAAATGCAATTAAAACAACTTGTAACGGTTTTAAGTTCATGAGTGTACTCCTTGGTTTATAAAGAAAGATATTCAGAAAAAGTTAAAATCTTGGTATTTTCAAATTGTTTTAACACCAGCAAATCATTGTCACCCGTAATGAGAAAGTCAGCAACACCATCTTTTGCTAAAGCTAACAAATAATCATCTTTCGCATCTCTAGCAAGACGAATATTAGATTTAAGCGTTATAAAGGTGGCTGTTTGTTCAATTAACTCAAAGGCTAATTGTGATCTTTCTGGGGTAATGTATTTTTGCAACTTTGATTTTTGTAAAGTCAGCTTGAACTCTTCGAGCAATTGAGAACACACTAACATTTCAATATCATTTTGCAATACCAGATTATACACTTTTCGCATTTGCTTTCCAATCGCAAAACTCACCCAGATATTTACGTCTAAAATGAGTTTAGTTTTGCGCATAATTATGACGAATGGCTCTCACTGCTTTTACTTCTGCAATGATGTCTTCTTCAGAAATATCTGGTGCAATGAGCGGAGCTGTTTCTATAAATTGCTGCCATTTTGCAGTTAAGGCTTGTTTTTTGACCTGATCTGCAAAACGTAACCGCTCTTCTATAGAAAGCTGAGCAACCAATTGATAAAGCTGTTCAATTAATGTAGATGATAAAGCTGATTGCATGATGCTTTCCTCTTGTTTTGTTTAACCAATATCAAGCGACTTTTAGAAAGAGGGCGTTGGGTTGAATGTTAAGCGGTAACAAACCCGATTGTTTGGCTTCTAAAATACTGATTTCACCAATCCCTTGTTCAGTAAAACCAATATTAACGTGCCAGTTGAGAGAAATATCTTTTATAATCGGATCAGTGTTAAAAGTGATTAACAAAATATCATCCTGTTCATCATAACTTATTTGCATGAGTTTTCTCCGATGAGTTGCCAATGAATCATCACGGTTTTTATGCTCATGGTGTCAGCCATAATTCTTAAGGGTGATGTTCTGGTAGGGGCAACCCTTGTGGTTGCCCACGAATTGCCCACGAAGATAGTCACCAGGGGCAACCACAAGGGCAACCACAAGGGTTGCCCCTACAAAAATATCGCGATCAGG
>DYOJ01000657.1 GCA_020720705.1 Acetofilamentum sp. | reverse complement strand
GTTTTATGAAATTCTTTAGAAATACGGTAGAAATTCGATTGAAACTAAATGAAAAAACTACGAATGACTACTTAATGACTATTTTTGACTACTATATGACAATACTTTCGATTGGAAAAAAGAGTATAATTGACATAAAATCATGTATTTATAGGTTTTCTTACAGACACTAAATATCAACAGACTATTGAGCAACAAACGATTAATAATAATAAACGAAATCACTTGATATTCAACAAATTGAAATATTTTTTTTCTATTCTTAAACGCTCCCTATCCGGGTCGGAAGAAAACTATACCGAAGGCAAAATCAGCAAAGGAATTATCCTGCTTGCAATTCCGATGATTCTGGAAATGTTCATGGAATCCGTCTTTGCTATCGTTGATATTATTTTTGTCGCAAAACTCGGGCACAATTCTGTAACGGCAGTCGGACTGACAGAATCAGTCATGACCATTGTATATGCTATCGGCGTAGGATTGAGCACGGCAACATCGGCAGTCATTTCCAGACGAACAGGCGAAAAAAATTACAAACAAGCACGCTTTTCCGCAGGGCAATCCATTGTGCTCGGCATGCTTGTATCCATACCGATGTCTGTTGCCGGTTTGTTTTTTGCACCGGATATCTTGCGACTCATGGGTGCCGATGAGGCTGTTATTGAGACCGGTAGTAATTACACAATGATAGTTTTGGGTAGTAACACAGTCATCGTGCTGCTCTTTGTGATAAATGCCGCTTTCAGAAGCACGGGCGATGCTGCAACGGCTATGCGTGTTTTGTTGATTGCTAATGTGTTGAACATCATTTTAGACCCATTGCTAATTTTCGGTTTCGGACCGATACCCGCTATGGGAATTACCGGTGCCGCTATCGCAACAACCATAGGTCGCGGTGTTGCCGTGTTGTATCAATTTTACTTGCTTTTCACCCCCAAGCGCGAGCATAACTTACGACTTAAAATCAATAATTTAGTTCCAAATATCGGCGAATTGCTGCGCCTTGCAAAAATATCGGGCGGCGGTATTTTTCAATATCTTATTTCGACATTCAGTTGGGTAATATTAATTCGGATGGTCAGTTCTTTCGGAAGTGTGGTTGTTGCAGGTTACACTATCGGTATTCGTGTGATTTTATTTTTGATGTTACCGGCTTGGGGGCTTTCCAACACGGCATCCGTGCTTACCGGACAAAATTTGGGTGCAGGCAAACCTGAGCGTGCAAAACGCACTGTCATACAAGTTTCCGTTTACACAACGCTCTACATGCTTGTTTGCGGAGTGTTACTGTTTTTTTTCGGAGATACGATTTTGGCTTTACTTTCGGATGATATCAAAATTGTTGAACACGGATTTACTGTATTGCAAATACTTGCCTTCGGATTCATTTTTTTCGGACTTGGCGGTGTGTTTATGCAAGCCATAAACGGAGCCGGCGACACCTATACGCCGACAGTTGTAAATTTCATCGTGTTTTGGATGATTGAAATTCCGCTGGCTTATGTTCTGTCATTCAAACTCGGATTCAACGAACGCGGTGCGTATATCACGATTGTTCTGATGGATTCACTGTTAGCAGTAATCGCTTTTGTTTTGTTCAAGCGCGGAAAATGGATGTCGCGAAAAGTCTAAAAAAAAACCGACTAAAAAAGCCGGCTGAAAGATAATCTTCTAAATAGTCCTTGTAAGAAAACTCATAACACAATGAAATTATTTATGTTATAGAGATATTTTGACTTGAGCGTTTTATGAAATTCTGTAGAAAT
>DYOJ01000656.1 GCA_020720705.1 Acetofilamentum sp. | reverse complement strand
GTTCAACAGGAAAAAACTATCACATGAAGCGTTTTTTTATCATACTGATATACTGTATTTTATATGCAAATCAAATTTTAGCTCAAACCGACAGTTTAGGTATCGCCGTGGCAGTTATGCCGGAAGATTCACTGAAAATCAATGCGTTAATCGAACTTTCGGAAATGCAAAAGAAAACGGATGTCGAACAAGCGGTTCAGACTTCCGATGCGGCGGCTGAATTGTCGAAGAAAACAAGAAATCCTAAAAAAGAAGCACTTGCTTTGAAAAATTCAGGTAACTTTCGTTATTCCGCCGGCGACTACCCGGCGGCTTATGCCTATTATCAGCAAAGTTTAGAAATCTTCAAAAACATAAACGACCAAAAAGGAACATCAATTCTGTTGCGCAATATCGGCAGCGTGTTCCACCAACAAGGCAACTACGAACAGGCGTTGAGTTACTTTAATGAAAGTTTGTCCATACGAGAAAAAATCGGCGACAAGGCGGGTATTGCGGCGTTGTATAATGCTATCGGATTGCTGTACATGGAGCAGGGTGAAAGCACCTTAGCGGATGCGGCAACGTATTTTCGAAAAAGCATGGGCATGTATCGTGCATTGGGACAATCCGCCGGAGTTGCTTCAACGTATTATAGCTTAGGGGCTTTGTTTTCGAGGCAAAACAATACGGATTCGGCTTTGTTTTATTATCAAAATTATTTGTCGCTTGCCGATGAGCTGAAAAACGATGTCTTAAAGTCCAAAGCCCACTACGCCTTAGGTGCCGCCTACACGAAAATTGAAAATTATACAAAAGCTGATATTCACATCACGCAAGCCATAAACTACTGTTTATCAACGAGTAATACTTTCGATTTAGCCGGCAGCTATTTTACGGCTGGCGAATTGTATTTTCATCAGAAAAAATTCGCGACAGCGGAGCAATTTGCAAAGAAATCGTATGAAACAGCCGAGAAAATCGGAGCGATAATCCACCTTAAAAATGCCGCAGAATTGCTCCAAAAATTGGCACAACTTCGCGGCGACTACAAAGAAGCTTTGCTGTATTCGGATATTTATATCCAACTGAAAGACAGCTTGTTAAATGCAAATCTGTCAGAATCCATTGCTAAATTTCAAATGCAGTTGGATTTCAATAACATGCTCAAAGAAAAAGAATTAAATGTTCAAAAGCGCGATTTGGAGCACAAAGCACGTTTGCAACAACAAAAAATTTATACCGTTTCTTCGGTTGTTGCATTACTTTTAGCTATCGGGATGATTGGGTTTGTTCTCAAAAGTTTGAAAACAAAAAAAACAGCGAACAAAATACTAACAGAAAAAAATGCTCAAATTCTGTTTCAAAATGAGGCAATACAGCAAAAAAGCGAGGAGATTCGGCAACAAAACGAAGAAATTTCAAAACAACACAAAGAAATTGTGGACAGCATAAATTATGCAAAACGCATACAACAAGCTATTTTACCGACAGAACATATACTATCCGAAATGATTTCGGAGCATTTTGTTTTTTTAAAACCCCGCGACATTGTCAGCGGCGATTTTTATTGGGCAAAGCAAATAAAAAATTACACCATTTGTGCCGTTGCCGATTGCACCGGACACGGTGTACCCGGTGCATTTATGAGCATGTTAGGTACAAGTTTTTTGAATGAAATAGTTACAAGTCGAAGCATGGACAGTTCGGGCGAAATCTTGGATAAATTGCGAAATAAAGTGAAAAAATCGCTCAACCAAACCGGCGCCGACGGCGAGCAAAAAGACGG
>DYOJ01000655.1 GCA_020720705.1 Acetofilamentum sp. | reverse complement strand
GAAAATCCGAAATAATATGCCAATGAGATTTTCGAAATTTTGAATCGAAAAAAAACAGTGTAAATTTGTGCTTTGTTTTGTATTAGATTTCAGACATGATACTGTTTATGGTTTAAAGTTGATGGTTAAATAGACACAAGTAATAGATTATCAGTAAATTAGTGTAGAAAGAAATTTCAATATACCCCCGATGACAGTACAGACTTTTATAAATTACAAGATACGCCCGTAAATTACAGATTTTACATACTAATCTACTGTAAATCAATTCTATAAAAATATATTTCCGAACGAATATAACGTATAAAATTATGAAACTTTTTACTGCGGCAGATGTCCGTTTGGCAGATGCTTATACTATTGAAAATGAGCCTATAAGTTCCTTAGATTTAATGGAACGTGCCGCTTTTAGGTTTACCGAAAAATTATTGGAGACAGCACCTCAAACTGATTTCTTCAAAATATTTGTCGGACCGGGAAACAATGGCGGGGACGGACTTGTGATTGCTCGTTTGTTATTTTATTTACGAAAAAAAGTTGAGGTCTATGCCGTTAAAATATCAAATGAAACTTCGCCCGATTTTCAAAATAATATGAATCGCTTACATTCTAAAACTTCAATCAGGATACGCGATATTGAACATAATTCTGATTTTCCGCAAATTGAATCATCGGATTTTGTCATAGATGCACTTTTCGGGTCCGGTCTGTCTCGCCCACTTTCGGGTTTAACGGCAGAGCTTGTAAACCGGTTGAATAATTCCGGTGCAACAATTATTTCCGTTGATATTCCCTCCGGACTTTTTGGAGAAGAAAATCACATTTTGCCGCAAACAATTGTCAAAGCACAACATACGATTACGTTTGAATTTCCTTTTCTTTCGTTCTTACTTCCTGAAAATGAGGCTTATGTAGGCAACTTTCATACGGTTCGGATTGATATTCATCCGAGATTTATCAAAGAAACTTTTTCGAGTTATTTTTTAACTGAATTATCTGATATTCAACAACTTTACCGTCCTCGAAAGAAATTTTCGCACAAAGGAACAAACGGACATGTACTCGTTTTTGCAGGCTCTTACGGCAAAGCCGGTGCTCAGGTATTTGTGTGCAAAGCGGCTCACCGTGCCGGAGCAGGTTTGGTTACATCTCACAGTGCAAAGCAAAATTATTTTGTATTGCAAACCTCATCGCCGGAAACCATGTTACACGTGGACAGAGACCTCCAAAACCTCACGGAACTTCCTGAATTACTGCCGTATAATGCAATAGCTGTCGGACCGGGAATCGGATTTGCACCCGAAACAGCACAAGTTGTTTTTAAACTCCTCGAAACAGCCCTTGTTCCGCTTGTTATTGATGCTGATGCAATTACAATACTTGCTAAATATCCCGAACAATTAAAAAAGCTCCCGCCCAATTGCATCCTTACCCCACACCCCAAAGAATTTGAGCGTTTGGTTGGGGTATCCGAAAATCATTTTGCGCGACTTCAAAAATTAAGACAATTTGCAAAAACGCATCAAACAACAGTGGTGCTGAAAGGGGCTTTCACAGCTGTTGCCCTACCAGACGGCTCGGTACATTTTAACACCACCGGCAACCCCGGCATGGCAACAGGCGGTAGCGGCGATGTGCTTACCGGCATACTTGCAGGGCTTTTGGCTCAGGGCTATACAAACAATGAATCTGCAATTTTGGGCGTTTTCTTGCACGGACTTGCAGGTGATTGTGCCTCCGAAATACTCTCGGAACAATCGCTGACTGCAAGCGAT
>DYOJ01000060.1 GCA_020720705.1 Acetofilamentum sp. | reverse complement strand
ATAAATTAATAAATTGCAGTCAGCAAGTTAATATCCTTATAATCAAGTTTAAAGATATTTGCAAGATATTCGTTTGTGAGCACACCTTCATAAATGTATGTTCCGTTTCGGATACAAGTTTCGTTTCTCATAATGCGACGTGTTGCAGTTTCTTCACTAAACGCTTCGAGTATCGGCAGCAGTGCATTGCTCATGGCTAAAGATGCCGTGCGAGGTGCGCGAGCTGCGATATTGGGCACACAATAATGCAACACTCCGTAGGCTTCATAAGTAGGATTACCCAAATTTGTAATGCGCGAAGTTTCTATGCACGAGACATTATCTGTATTCAAGTCCACAATAACGGTTCCGGATTTCATTGCCGCCACCATTTCTTGTGTAACATTCATTTTGGGAATTTTTCCGGTAAAATCAAGCGCACCTATCAGTACATCGGCTGATTTCAAATTATTTGCAAGTGATTGTTTTTGTGAGAAATACGTAAACACTCCGGCACCGAGTTTGTTCTTTAGTTGATTGAGTTGTGCTACCGAATCGTCAAAAATTTTCACCAATGCACCTAATCCGACAGCGGCTCTTGCGGCATACTCGGCAGCAGTTCCGCTGCCAAGAATGATGACCTTTGCCGGAGGAACTCCTGTAATTCCGCCCATTACAATTCCGCGACCGTTGTATCTGCTCAAATATTCGCCGGCGGTGGTTACGGCTAACATTCCGGAAATTTCGCTCATAGAATGGACAAACGGATAGAAGCCGTTGTGGTCGTGCACCAATTCATAGGCAACAGCGGTTATTCGTTTTTGCATCAGTCTGCGGATATTCTCAACAGTCTGTGTGTTAGAATGTAATGCCGAAAATAAAGTTTGATTTCCCGGCAATAAGTCAATTTCATCGGACGAAATGGGCGAAACTTTAAGAATAACATCACATTTAAACGTTTCGGTACGTTCTGAAATGATCGCTCCTGCATTCGCAAATTCGATATCAGACCAATTGCTGCGTCCTCCGGAACCGGCTTCCAACAGAATTGTATGTCCGTCATCCGTGAGTTGTTTCACGGCAGTAGGGTTCAACATGATTCGATACTCGTGAGTATCAGTTTCTTTCGGGATACCTATACGCAATTTGCGTTTATCGGAGCGGCGTGCGAGCAGTTCCGGCTGTGGGAAAAAACTTTCGGAGTATTTTCCGGGAATAAAATCAGTTCGTGTCATATTTTAACGCGCAAAGCGTTTAACGGTCAGAGGCAAACGACAAAATGCCGGCTGCATGAAACCTTCAATTACGGACTGCAAAGTTACGATATTTTTTATAAAAATCAACACCATTTTCTTAAAGATTTTATAAAAAATCTGATATCAGAAACTATAAGAACGGACAATCAACATTACTTTCTAATATTCAATAATATATGGTCGAATGTTTTGAGTGTATGTTTGATATGTTTATTGGAAATCTATGAAAAATTTATGAGCACGCTCCGATTTTTATTTTTGCTTAGCGATTTTTTTAAGCACTTGAATATTCTACCGAATAACTGCATATCAGACATTTAAACATCTCATCATTACAAGTTATCTAAAGACAATAGATTATAACTAATTGGAATTAAACAATTTGAGTCTGAATTCTAAATCTAACTGATTATTGAGTAAAAATACGCCTTACAATTTACCCATGCCCCAAAAAATTGTGGCTGCATATACAAAGAAGCGGATGTAGCGTGTCAGTCCGTATAAAAGGAACATGCGGAACGGATATTTAACAATTCCCGCCACAGTAGAAGTTGTTGCATAAGGTAGCGGAAAAAGTGCCGCCATGACAATAACCAAGCCGCCCCATTTTCGTATCAATTTAAAACTTCCGGAATACTTACGTTCGACATAAGCATTTACTCTGGGCAAACGGCGTATCAGCTCGCCCAAACGGTATGCCACAATGCCTCCCATATAAGATATTGTGCCGAGAATTGCGATGTTTATGTAAGGTTGTTCGGTAGGGCGTGTTTTTGCCCAAACAATAAAAAAATCAGGGGGAATCCATCCTAATATAGATTCAGACACAAAAAAAACGGACAATACAACAACCGTATTCACGCGCTCTATCAGCTTATTGATAGTTACATTCAAATCAATTCCGGCAGAAACAAAAATTTGATTCATCAACAAAATCAGCCCGATGAGTGCGCCGAGTATCACAATAAGTTTTAGCAAATTTTTAAAAACAAACGAATACAAACCCGTTCGCTTAAAATATTTATGACGTATATGCCAACGCTTAGAGAACGATTTTGGAGTTTTATTTGGAGCTTTATTCGGAACATTCATAGGTTCAAATTTCTTAGCAAAGATATGTTTTTTTTTATTATTACCGACTTTAGTAAAAAAGTAGTGAAATAATTAAGAAATTAGTTTAACTTTGTCAGTTGTTCTAAATAAAGCAAACATAAACAGTATGCCAAAAAAAGATTACCCATACGGAAACCCATATAAATTCAAGAGTTTACAGATGTATTCCTCGTCGGAATGGATGGTAAATTCAACGAAAAAATATCGCAGGGTATTTGAGAAAGAAGAAATAACGTATTTGCGATCACAATTTTCGTTCTACAATAAACAGTTTGACGAAGACGATTGGGAAGCCAAAGTAACCATCAAAGCTTTCGACACCGGCAAAAAACGCAAAGAGATATGCAGCTTAAGCAGCACCCACTCGGTAACCAAAGACCTTAACGTTGTGGATGTTTATGAGAGCTGGGGCGTGGACACTGCCGGAGGCTTCTGGAAAGCCGGCACCTATGTTTGCGAGGCATATATTGACGACCAACTTGTTGGCTCTCAAGAGTTTTACATTTACGAAATTGGATTGGTTACCATCGGCACCAATCCGTATTTTGAAGTCGTATCGTTAAAATTATACGAAGGTCCGTTTGACGGATGGAACATCACGGAGCGCAAATATCTCACCCAATTTCATAAAGAAGAAACTCGATATGTTTGGATGGAACTTACCATAAAAAGCAAAACCAACAAGGCTTGGGGTTTTGAGTATTACATAAATTTTTACGATGATGCCGGGCAACACAAAGCCCAAATGGAGAATTTAAAATTTATAGAATCAGGCTCCAAAGATAAAACATTCACCTACGAACGAGGCTGGGGCAATAACTCACCGGGGTCGTGGAAAGACGACCAATACTCCGTAGAAGTAGTTTTTATGGACACATTAGTTGCTTCGGTAGCGTTCAAAATGGGGAAAGAGTATGTTGAAGGTGTGCCCGAACTGCATGAAATACGTTTAACTTCCGTCTCTGCCATTCAACAAGAAATAAAAGAAGCCGGCGAAGAGAATGAGACTATTGAGCAAGTTGTTCAACGCCTTGATGAGCTTATCGGGTTAGAGGCAATGAAGCAAAAGGTTAAAGACCACATTAGTTATCTCGACTTTTTGCGAATCCGACAAGAAAAAGGCATAGAAGAATCAACAAAAATATCATTACACAGCGTTTTCACAGGAAATCCGGGTACAGGAAAAACAACAGTAGTTAAACTTTTGGGCAAAATCTACCGGAAAAAAGGGTTACTGTCCAAAGGACATGTACACGAGGTTGACCGTGCCGACCTTGTAGGCGAATTTATCGGACAAACGGCTCCAAAAGTAAAAGAAGCAATCACCGAAGCCAGAGGCGGTATTCTGTTTATTGACGAAGCCTACATGCTCGTTCGCTCAAAGGACGACAAAAAAGATTTCGGACGCGAAGTAATTGAAGTTATCGTGCGCGAAATGTCTGACGGCGCAGGCGATATTGCAATTATGATGGCAGGCTACCCGGAAGAAACCATGTATATGATAAACTCCAATCCGGGTTTGAAATCACGTATTAACTATTTTTTCCACTTCGATGATTATACGCCGGACGAGCTGATTAAAATTGCAGAATACGCCTCAGGGAAACGTTCAGTAACCATGACCACCGAAGCACGTGAATTTGTACACAAAATATTGGTTGAAGCTTTCAGAAACCGAGACAAAACATTCGGGAATGCACGTTTCGCCTACTCCATTATAGACGAAGCGAAGATGAATATGGGCTTACGTCTCATCAAACGAAAAGATGTCAGAAAACTCAGCAATGCCGAATTATCCCAACTTACCTTGGAGGATGTTGAAAGCATTGAAAGTATCCGAGCAAAAAAGAAAATCAATATCCCGATTGAAGAGCAACTTTTGCGCGAAGCCGTAAGTGAAATGAATATATTGGTCGGTATGAATCGTATCAAAAACGAAATCAACGAATTGATAAAATTGGTACGCTATTATCGAGAAACAGGAAAAGACGTTCTCAATAAATTCTCACTACACGCCGTATTTACAGGGAACCCCGGAACGGGAAAAACAACCATCGCTCGTATTTTCGGAAAAATATACAAAGCACTCGGTCTGCTCGAACGCGGACATGTTGTTGAAGTCGGAAAAGAAGGTTTAGTTGCCGGTTATATCGGACAAACAGCCATCAAAACCAAAGAAAAAATTGATGAAGCCATGGGCGGAGTTCTGTTTATTGACGAAGCGTATGCACTTGCCGGCGGCGGACAAGGCAGCTACGGAAATGAAGCTATTGAAGTGATACTCAAACACATGGAAGACCAACGCGGAAAATTTGCCGTCATAGTTGCAGGCTATCCTGAAAATATGGAATCATTCTTGCGCACAAATCCGGGTCTAAAATCGCGTTTCGACAAAACCATGCACTTTCAGGATTATACACCTGAAACGCTCTACGATATTTTGCTCACCATGCTACGTGTTGAAGACCTCGCTCCTGACGAAAAAGCAGGCGAACACTTGCTAAATTATATCAAAGATTTGTTCCTTAAACGCGATAAATTTTTCGGTAATGCACGCACAATGAGACGAATCGCCGAAGAAACCATCCGAAAACAAAATTTACGCATGGCATCCATGGATTCAGGCTTACGAACAGACGACAACATGAAAACCGTTATTTTAGAAGATGTTGCTGAGATTGACGTAAGTATGAATGTTGCTAACAAAAACAGCGGACTCGGTTTTTAATACAAAGAATCTTTAATTTATGAAAAAAAACTCTATGTCATTTTAATTTTGGCATAGAGTTTTTTTTGAGCTATAAACGTGAGTTCGATATAAGATAAACAGTGATTGTTAGGCAATGAGGATATTACAAATTTGCAAACTGTAGGTTATTCGGTGATTTGTTTAATTGTTTATAAAAAGTCTGAAAACCAGACTATTAGGCTGAACTATAAACGATTAAACGATTAAACAAAGAACAAAAATGACTCTTAAATACTGAAAATAAACTACTTATGATATAATCTTATTTCAAACTCAGGTTATAAGAAAAAAAATGAACATATATGAGCACACTCCTCAAAGTAATTTTGACAAAATTTTACGCAAGGTAACTATTGTAATATATTCATTTATAATTGATTACAGAAATACTAATTCGTAATAATTCGTGAATTAGCGGTCGTTTCGACTTTTTGGAGTTTTCACACATTTATTCAAAATTAAAAAAATAAAGTCTCGTAAAATTCTTAATAATCTGACATTTACATCATACTATCCGTAAAAAAATAAATCGTAAACAGTGTATCAGTCAAACTGTTCAACAAATAATCCGCAGCAAGGTCATAATTCAATAAAAATGTACGATATTTGCATTGATATTATGTAAATTGAACGAGGTATTAAGTAAAAAATGTAAATATTCTATTAAATTTTGTTTTATGACTCAAGTAAAACAATCTAAGTATATGAATATCAATACACAAAAAATATCTACTTAAAGACTTTATTCAATTGTTTAAAATACGAATAAAATGAAAAAAAGTATCGTTACTGCTCATATTTTGTTTTTGGTTATATTTCAAAATATTGCACAACAACGCATTAAGTTTGAACAATTATCTGTGGACAAAGGTTTATCACAAAGTTCAATTCTTAGTATAGTCCAAGATAATCAAGGTTTTATATGGTTTTCGACCCTTGACGGGCTTAACAAATACGACGGATACAAATTTAAAGTATATTGGACAAAACCAAATACACCCAATGTGATTACTGACAATATCTCAAACGTGCTTTATGAAACCCCTGATAAAGAGAACCCGACTTTGTGGGTCGGAACAGCAGACCACGGGCTATGCAGATACAACAAAGTAAGCGATGATTTCACACCGTTCAAACACAGTTCTGAAGACGTTAATAGTCTAAGTAACAACAAAGTAACAAGTATCATCGGAAATAATGCAGCCTTATGGATTGGCACAAATTCAGGATTAAACAAATACGACGGCAAAAAATTTTCACGGCACTCGCTATTAAGTGCAGGAGTTTCTGATACCATAACTTGCATGGAACAATCAGAACACACGATTTGGATTGGTACACAACGCGGCTTTGTACTGTTTGATACTAAAACAGAAACGCTTAAAAAGATAAAAAATAACCTTCCTGATAAAAAGATCAACAGCATTTCGGCAGGTGCAAACGGTGCAATTTGGGTGGGAACCGAAGACGGCATTTATACCTTATCCGACACACAAGAAACTACACATTTTGCTTCTCAAGAATTTGATTATGAAGTTAAAGTGATAGAGACAGACAAAGACGGCACGCTTTGGATAGGCACCGTTTCTGACGGATTGTTTCACTTAATACCGGAATCAAAACAGTTTTACAAATATATTTTTGATGCAGCAGACAAGTACAGTATTTCGGCAAACAGCATCCTGACAATCTATAGAGACCGTGCAGACATTCTCTGGATAGGCACATCGCTCGGCGGTGTAAATAAATGGAACCGAGCAGCTAACGATTTAATGGTTTTTAAACACAATCCTTACGACGCATACAGCCTCAGCGCAGCACAAGTGCGTTGCTTTCACATAGATACAGACAGCACGGTTTGGGTCGGCACCGTGGAAGGCGGGCTTAACCGCTGGGATAAAACCACAAACAGATTCAAACATTTTAAACACAATTCAAAAAATCCGAACAGCTTGCCAAACAATCATGTTCGCACAATTTTTGAGGACTCGGTCGGAAACTTTTGGCTCGGCACAGACGGCGGAGGTCTTTCCTATTTCGACAGAAAAAAAGGAACGTTCAAAACATATAAACACGATTCAAAGAATCCGAAATCCATACCTTCAAACAGAGTTTGGGACATTGTATCACACAACCCGAACACTTTAATCATTGCAACTTTCGGAGGTGGTTTGGCATTATTCGACCTAAAATCGGAACAATTTACAACCTACAAATCTGACAAAAATAATCCCTATAGCCTTACAAGCGATGAGGTTACAACCATACTAAAATCAAAGAAAGGCGAACTATACGTAGGAACTTTCAGCGGATTAAATCTGTTTTATCCTGACAATAAAGAGGGTAAACCGTTTTTAAGATTTGAATATGAAGCAGATAACAACAAGTCGCTCAGCAACAACCGAGTATATTCACTGCTCGAAGATTCTGAAGGCAATTTATGGGTCGGAACAAAAGGCGGGCTGAATGTCTGCACTCCGTCAAAATCCTATGAATTCCAACGTTTGACAATAGACAACTCCGAACTACCGAACAATGTAATGCTCGGTATTTTGGAGGACGGAGAATATATCTGGGTGAGTACCAACAGCGGCATCTCGCGTATCCGTAAGAACGAAAAGCAAATCAAAAATTTCGACATGGGAGATGGTTTGCAAAGCAATGAATTTTTGGCAAACTCAGCACACAAATCGCCGACGGGGGAGATGTTTTTTGGCGGCATTGACGGGTTCAACGCATTTTATCCGGAAAAAATCAAAGACAATCCACACCAACCTTCCGTGCTGATAACATCTGTCGAAGTAAAAAATAAACTATTTGCCACAGATACAGCTTTCAGTATGAAAAAAGTTATCGAATTGGAATACAACCAAAATGATGTTTCGTTTGAATTTGTAGCGCTTGATTTTATTTTTCCCGAAAAAAACCGATACGCCTACCAACTGATTGGATACGACAAAGAACTTAACTATATTGATTTTCAGCGTTTTGCAAAATACACTAATTTACCGCCCGGCACATACACCTTCCGCGTAATCGGGTCGAATAACGACAATGTGTGGAACGAAGAAGGCGCAAGCCTCACCCTGATAATTCACCCCGCATTTTGGCAAACACTCTGGTTCAAAATACTTTCGGTTGCTTTGATTATCTTCGCTGCCGTAGCGTTCTATCGAATTCGTGTGCGTGCAATCAAACGTCAAAATGAATATCTCGAAGACCAAGTGCGAAAGCGAACAGCAGAAATTCGTCAGCAAAACGAGGAGATTAAAGCCCAGCGAGACGAAATTACCATCCAAAAAAATCACATCGAAAAGCAAAAACAAGAAATCGAAGACAGTATTATTTATGCCAAACGCATACAAACCGCTGCAATGCCGGCACGCGATTATATGGAAAAAAATCTGCCCGAGCATTTTGTATTATTCAAGCCCCGCGATATTGTAAGCGGCGACTTTTTTTGGGCGAGTCGCAAAGACGATAAAATCATAATCACTGCCGCCGATTGTACGGGACACGGAGTACCGGGTGCGTTTATGAGCATGCTGGGTATCAGCTTTTTAAATAAAATTGTAAACGAACGAGGTGTAACAAATCCTGCCGAAATATTAAACCAACTTCGTAACAATATCATTCAGGCACTCAAACAAGACGAACAAAGCGACGATAAATCCAAAGACGGAATGGATATATCACTCATTGTTATAGATTTAAGCAAGAAAAAAATGCTTTTTTCAGGAGCATTCAATCCGATTTTTTTAGTCAAAAACAAAGAAGCAAAAACAATAGATGCCGACCGCATGCCAGTTGCAATATACGAAAGTTTGGACAGTTTCACAATTCGGGAATTTGATTTAAGCGAAGCCGATATGGTTTACCTGTCGTCTGACGGATACCCCGACCAATTTGGCGGAGAAAAAGGCAAAAAATTTATGAAAGCCCGATTCCGAACACTTTTAACAGAAATTTCGGACAAAGACATGCAAACTCAACATAGTATTTTAGATAAAACCATTGAACAATGGCGCGGAAGCGAAGCGCAAGTAGATGATATTGTTGTAGTTGGTGTGAAATTATCGAAATATAATCACGCATAAAACTATAATCAGTGATTGCAGCGCATAAATAATAATTTGATTATAGTACAGTAAAATTGTTTTTTTTACTAACTTTACAAAAAAATGAAGCCATGATTACATTAGAGACCAAAAAGATAAATTTAATCTCGCAGATAATTACTTTCAATAATGAAAAAATTATTTCAGAATTAGAGCATATTATTAATGCCATTTCTCTTCAATCACATTATTCTAAATTATTTAAACCGGTAAAAGCGGACTTATTTATTTCCGAAATGATTAAAGACCAAAATTATAATGGTGTAAACAGACAAAAATTTGAAAGTATTATAACAGATTTAGATATTCAAGAACCTATTTCCGAATTATTATCAATATAGTAATATGAACTATTTATTGGATACGAACATTTTATTGATTTTTTTACGTGAAAAAAAACTTGCAACTTATATTGACTCTGAATATAAACTGCTTACGTTTCCAAATATTGCAATTATTTCAATCGTATCAATTGGAGAGTTAAAATCAATAGCTTTACAAAATAATTGGAACGAACATAAACTACAAAAACTTGATGAATATGTAAATCAATTTCTTATAGCAGATATTAATGTAGAAACTGTGATAAAAAAATATGCAGAAATAGATGCTTTTAGTCAAGGACGACTTATTGGGAAAAGATTAAATTCAAGTTCAAGAAATATGGGTAAAAACGATTTATGGATAGCTGCGACAGCCTCAGTATTAGATGCAACATTGATAACAACTGACAAA
>DYOJ01000654.1 GCA_020720705.1 Acetofilamentum sp. | reverse complement strand
TCGCCACACACGCCAAAACAAATTTAATGTCAGCCCATTTCAACTCTTTGCAGTTAGCATCAGACGGTCGCATTTATATAATTGGCTCTGTTGCGGCAAAACTTTGGGTTATAAATAATCCCAACGAAGCAGGGACTTCTTGCAATTTACAACAAACTAATGTTCAATTCAATCAGTTTTTTTATCATTTGCCTACGTTTATAGAAAGTAATCCGCAATGCCCGTCGCTTGCCGGACTTTATACCATAAACAACACACAACCAACCGCATCCCGCAATTTCAACAGTTTTACAGATGCCGTTGAAGCCCTAAAATGTGGCGGAATTTCCGATGCAGTAACTTTTGATGTGGCAACGGGAACATACAACGAACAAATTACAATTCCTTATATTACAGGCAGTTCGGCGAGCGATACGATTAGTTTTATTAGCACAGATGTTATGCAAAATGCTGTATTAACATCGAATGGTTTAGGTCAAAATTCTGTGCTTAAATTAGATAGTGCCGCTCATTTACGTTTCCGGAACTTGCATATATGTAATAGTTCTGAAAATATTATAGGTGGTTTTACGGTTGAACTGTCAAAAATATGTACCGATATTGTTTTTAACAACAATAGTATCGAAGGACAAATCTCGAATTATGCAGATAATGAAATAACTGTATTTGGTACACGAGATATTGGAAACGGTGCAATAAATCACATTAATATTAAACTTCTGAACAACATTATTACTTTTGGTACAAATGGTGTCATTCTTCAAGGAACTGAAATTGTTGTAAAAGGAAATGATATAAATTTTTTCAAGCAAACCGGCATTGCTATTGACGGCATCAACAACGTGATAAGTAATAATTTTGTTTGGACAGACTTTACAATAAGCAATGGTAGTGGTATCAATAGTTTTGACAGCCAAAACGCTGTAATTACAAATAATTTTGTAATGGTAATCGACCAGCCCGACAGTTATTTTTGCGGAATCCAGACAATGCTTCTCCGCAATGCACTGATAGCCAATAATTATATAAAACTAAATGGCAGTTGTGCCTTCGATGGCATTGATTTGAATGTTGAAAATCAAAATTGCAATGTTTTTCACAATACAGTTTATATTTCAGGCAGTTCAACGCTTTGGTCGCATAGTTTAAATTTAACAAGTATAGAATTACCCAATAAAGTTCAAAACAATATTTTCATTAACCTGAAACAAGGAAATTGCATTGGCGGCATTTCTACCAATTTGAATGTTACCGATATAGATTACAATGTTTATTACACCAACGGAAGTATTTTTGCCGATATTGACAATCCGATTTCAACTTTTGCACTTTGGAAATCCGGCACGGGCAAAGACCAACATTCAATTTTTCAAAATGTTTCATTTGTTTCGCCTGCCGCTTGGGATTTACACCTTCAACCTAACCAAGAATTTGTGCGTCTCAATCACCCGCTTGCCGAAGTTACCTACGATTGGGATGGCGACCTGCGCAGCACAACCAATCCGTATAGCGGTGCTGATGAATATGGTTGCCCAACGCTTGCCGGACTTTATACCATAAACAACACACAACCAACCGCTTCACGCAATTTCAACAGTTTTACCGATGCCGTTGAAGCCCTCAAATGCGGCGGTATTTCCGATGCCGTAACCTTTGATGTGGCAACTGGAACTTACAACGAACAAATTACAATTCCATATATTACGGGTAGTTCGGCTACTGATACAATAACTTTTCGGAGTGCAACCGGGGTGAATACCGATGTGGTTTTATATTCAACAA
>DYOJ01000653.1 GCA_020720705.1 Acetofilamentum sp. | reverse complement strand
AAGTATAACCGTAAAGACGAACAAATCCGTCGTTGAACCATTCAATTTCGCCGTTCTTGTCAGCAATCACGACAGCGTTATCGGTTTTATCGGCAACAATGGAAAGTTTTTCTAAAATGGTGTTAGTTCCCTGTAATAAAACACTTTGTGCAATGAGTTCTTCTTTTTGTTCTGCGATTTCGGCGGTGCGTTCCACTACAATTTTTTCGAGATTTTTATTTTGATAATCCAGAGTTTCCGTCAATTTTTCATTATCAATAAATGCCGTGTTAAACCTTTTAGCCAGAATAAAAGATTGTGCAAAAATGAACGCAAACAAGCCTAAAGGAGCAACCTCAATGGAATGAATCGTACCGTTTATCAATAATATGTCATTGACAACAGTTCCGAAGAAAAAGAAAATCATGATTAGCAATAATAAAGAATGAGGTTGTTTTCGGACAACAGCTTTTATAAGACCGAACAATAAAAAGCCGAAAACGACCATTACAATAATCTGAAAAGGAGTAGTAAGGATAGCATGATATTCAATCGGAGCAACAAGTGCAAGGGTAAATGCGACTGAAACTCCAACAAATATTTTCACAAAAAGCTTAGGAATTTCGGAATACAATGACCGCACGAAAATTACGAACGAGCCGGCGCCTGCAAAAAAGGTTATATATTCAAGCCTTTGACTTAATAACCAAGGAAAATCAGGAAAAACAAAATTTAAGGATTCCGAGCCGGTAAGCAAGGTTCGCAAAGCGACAAACCCTGAAAAAATAGCAAAATACAATGCTGAAATTGATTTCCGTCGCATGACATACAACACCAAGTGATACAGAGCCATGATTAAAATACTTCCAAACAGCAACATATCAAATATGATGTGATAATACATTTCGGATTGTTGCTTTCTGAAATTTCCGAGTTCTATGCTTTCAAACATTCCTCCTTCATTGTGAAGGTAACTTGAAACCTGAACAATAATATCCGTAGTATCATTCTTGACTAAAAAGGGTACAACTTCGGGTGTAAAGTTTCCTGAGGATGTTTCTTTATTTGTTCCTACTTTGCCGTGTTCCAGCAATTCTTTCCCGTCAATAAAAACCTTGGAAGAACTAAAAATTTTATGGATGTAAAACCCTATAATTTCCCCTTTTGGCAATCCTATGACTCGCAACCGATAAGTGCCGTGATACCTACCGGGATAAATAATGCTGTCCTTCTCATGTTTGTAGCACCACATGCGAGGCGCATGAATATAAGCATCGGGGTGTGCAACGGTCTGCAAATCTTTGAGAGTAAGTAATTTTTCCGGATAAAACTCCCATTCTCCCGATAATAAAACTTTGTCGGATGTAAAATCAACGGAATCAAGATTTATCAAACCTTTTGAGGCTTTGGGTTGGGCTGAAAGCATCAAAATTGAGACTAATAAAATCGAAGTAATTAATACACCTCTCATAATATTATTTTTTATTACATATACGAAAATTGAGCCAAAATGTTTTTATAATTCTACTATACGAAGTTCAAAATCCTGCACATATCAGGTGTTTTCACCTGATATTTAGTATTTGTAAGAAAACGCGTAAATATTTGATTTCATGTAGATTATAGCTATTTTTTCAATTGAATGTATTGTCATTCAGTGGTCATTCAATGGTCAAAAAGTAGTCATTCATTGTTTTTTTTAGTTTCAATCGAATTTCTACAGAATTTCTTAAAACATTCAAGTAGAAATATCGTATCTGCTCAAAAAAGGATGACAGAGCTTTGCCGATTTGTGTTTATTCAATC
>DYOJ01000652.1 GCA_020720705.1 Acetofilamentum sp. | reverse complement strand
AAAACATAGAAATTAGTCTAAATGAAAAGATTTTTGAACAAAGTTTTGCTTTCCTTCTTAATGCTCGCAACTTTACAAAGCTGCGAGGAGAACCCTTACAAAGTAGATGTTTCCGATATTGATATTAACCTCTCGGTGAAACGTTTAGACATTGATTTATTTGAATTTTCAATTGAAAAATCTGCTGCTGTTGTTCCGAAATTAGATTCAACCTACGGTATGTTTTTCGATATTTATAACCGAAAAATTTTACAAATCGGCGGAACAAACGAAGCCGAGTATCCGCTGAGGCTTTCAGATTTTTTAAAATATTGCACCGATAATTCAATTCAAGATACCGTAATCGCAAAATTTTCAAATTTAAAACAACTTGAATCTGAACTGAGTTCAGCGATGAAACATTATAAATTCTATTTTCCGGAGAAGCAAACACCTGAGATAATTACCTGTTTATCAGCGTTTAATGAGTCTGTTTTTACTTATGAAAATCAAATCGGAATAGCTTTAGATAAGTTTCTCGGTGCCGATTGTGTGTTCTACGAGCGATTGGTTATTGAAAAATATTTACGCCGAAGTATGACCCCCGAAATGATACCTGTGCAAACCATGCAGGCACTTGCAAAATCACAATTCCCGTACGAAAGCACAGCGGATGACTTGCTGGATAATATGATTTATGAAGGTAAAATTCAATATTTTATGCAATGTATGCTTCCAGAACACAACGAGAAACTAAAGTGGAGATACACCACCGAACAAATGGAGTGGGCAAAACGTAACGAAAGCAAGGTCTGGAATTATATGATAGAAAATAAAAAATTGTTTGAAACCGACCGAATCACTATCCGACAATATGTGGGCGAAGCCCCGTTTACAACCCCGTTCACCGATGTCTCCGCGCCTCGCATTGCTGCCTATATCGGGTTTCGGATTGTAGAAAAATATATGCAAGAAAACACAGACGTTGATCTACCCGGGCTGATGAACGAGAAGGATGCAAAAAAGATATTAAGTTTATCTAAATACAATCCAAAATAGTAATTTATTGCGGAAAATCGGCAATTTTTTTTTAAATTTAACAGAAAAAAAATATCTTTGCAACAAAATTTGAATAAAATCTATCAGCCATGACAGACGAAGTGAACTTTCAATTAGACCAAACTAAGGAAGCGATGATGTTAGCAATTTCACATTTGGAAGCCGAATTGATAAAATTGCGAGCCGGGAAAGCAAATCCACACATGTTGGACGGTATTCGCGTAGATTATTACGGCTCTTCAACTCCGCTAAGCCAAGTTGCAAATGTCGGAACGCAAGACGCACAAACAATTTCGATACAACCTTGGGAAAAAAATATGATACCTGTCATTGAGAAAGCTATTCTTGCTGCAAATTTAGGTTTCAATCCGATGAACAACGGTGAGATTATTCGTATCAATGTGCCGCCGCTTTCGGAAGAACGTCGTCGTGATTTATTCAAAATCGTAAAAACCGAAGGCGAACATGCCAAAGTCAGTATCCGAAATGCTCGAAGAGAAGCTATTGACGGCTTTAAAAAATTGAAAGAAGACGGATTACCCGAAGATGAGCAAAAACATGCCGAAGAACTTGTTCAGAAATTGACTGACGAGTACGTAAAAAAAGTGGATGAAGTTGTTTCTAAAAAAGAAGAAGACATTATGAAGGTTTGATTGCAGAAAAAGCCTTTACTTCTAATGTTTTATACAATTTTATTCGGGAAATAGTTGTGATAACTGTCTTAACGGAGAATTTTACTAATATATTTA
>DYOJ01000651.1 GCA_020720705.1 Acetofilamentum sp. | reverse complement strand
GATATCAACGAATGACTTCATTGCGGAATGTGAAAAAATCCGCCTTCAAAAAAAAAGGAGGCTCGAAAGCCTCCTTCACAAAAAGTGTCAAACAAATTATTTTTGTATTACGATATTACGAATCACTGTTTCTGAATTTTGCAGTGTTATACGTAAATGATAAACGCCTTCGTTGAGTGTCGAGAGATTTATTCGAGAGGAATTGTCGAAAAACGAAGCAACTAAACGACCTGTAATGTCTGTAACTTCAATTCGTTCATAAGCAACCGAAGATTGTATCGTAAATTCGCCGGTGCTTGGATTCGGGAAAATCAGAACCGTTGCATCCGAAATATTTTGCATGTCCACGGGGCTTAAAACATTGATGTTTATTCTGTCATAAGTTTCTTCTCCAAATTTATCGGCAATTGTAACAGAAATTCTGTAATCACCTTGTTGCAGGGCAATACCTTCAAATATTCTTGTTTCCGGATTGTATGTGAGCCATTCGGGCAACATTTCAGTATCAACATGAATAGAAATACTGTCTGCAAAATCATAATCCGCATAATTTGCAAGATTCAGTGCAATATTTACAGCAGAACCTGTTTCAACCGAAATATCATTTATCTCATTGAGAACGACAGGTGCATGATTTTTCACAAAATGCAATACAAATCTGTCTGTAACCAATCCTCCGTTGTGCGTATATGTATAATTCTGCGAAGCAAAATCAACATAAGAGTTCAAATACAAGTCTTCCAAATAAATTTGAATCCCGTTGACAGTGTTTGAGTAATTTTCTATCGTATAAGTTCCTGCAACTGCATTTAGACCTAAATTTACATTTTTTGAATCTAAAAGTTCTTCAAAACTTGCAATTGCAGAATAAATATTATCAGCATTAACGACAAAAATTTGCGGAACAACACTTGTCGGGAACATTTTTCGAGCATCAAATTTGGCGTCAAAATTATCGGTTGCTCCCGGAATAAAACGAATAACGGTCTCGTTACTGTTGCCTGCACCTGAAACGTGTACACGCATGACATTGTCGGGGTCGTTATTATTTCCTTTGTAGAACGCTTGATTATGGTGCTCACGGTCGGCTGCACGTAATTGTAACGAAGCATTATTGCTGTTTGTTTTCACAAAAAAGCCTTGTGCCACAGGAATAAATGTTGTAGCACCTGAGGTTCCGATGGGGTCGGCGTTTTGAGAATAATTACCGCCTGTTGCTCTTGCTGCGGGCACATAGTAACGGTATTGCTCCCAATTATTCGTACCGTCCACTCCGTTGAACATATAAATTGCGCCTTCTACATTCGTGTCCCAAGCCGGGTTTGAGGCAACATCGTCCCAATTTATAACAGCAGTAAACGGATTAGATATTAAGTTCCAACCTTGATTTTGGACGTTCGACGCCGCTGCTTTCAAGGTCAAAGTAACATCCGAGACATTCATAGTGCCTTCAAAACTCAATATCTGTGTATCGTGATAATACGCATAACCCGTTCCGACCGGCATTGCTCCCGAGCAAGTTGAACCCCAAGGCAGATAATCAATAGATGTCGGGGGTGTTGCTCCGTAGCCGCCCCAAGTTGCTGTTGCATCCCAGTCATAAATTTGAGGATTACTTACACCAACTCCGGCGATAGTCGCATTTGAAATAGGCGAACCAAAATAATGAAAACGTGTGCCGGGTATGTATAGTTTTACGGTACCCGGAACTGCTGCGGTATTATGAATAAGCGAGCCTGTTCCTGAGGCATCGGATAATACTCGTATGCCGGATGTTCCGTTATTATT
>DYOJ01000650.1 GCA_020720705.1 Acetofilamentum sp. | reverse complement strand
AATAAATTCAACGATTTGGCAAAAGACGATTTAGACCAATGGATATATTTCCTAAAAACGAGCGAAATAAAAGATAATTTCACGGCACAGGGTTTACCCCAAGCGAAAGAAAAATTGCGAAGAGATAATTTAAGCAAAGAAGAACGAGTATCTTACGATTTGTATGTCAAGCAAAAACGCATCCAAGAGAACGAACTTGTAACGGCAATCCAAGAAGGCGAACTCAAAGCCGAAGAAAAATATTTACCGGTAATTGAAGAAGCCAAGAAACGTGAAGAAGAAGAACGCAGACAAAAAGATGAGGAGCGCAGACAAAAAGAAGAAGAACGCAGACAAAAAGAAGTAGCAAAGCAACAAGTCATTGATTTGGTAAAATTTCTAAAATCAATGAATGTTTCAGTTGAAGTTATTGTAGAAAAAACCGGTTTGTCAAAAGAAGAAATTGAAAAATTGTAAACTATCGTTTTTTTGAATTTTTCGATTATTAGACATAGATACTGTTTAAAGCATTTATTTACAGTATGTTACAAAGCATTATCAAATATTCGTTAAAAAAAGAACAGTGCTCAGTTGAACAGCATCTCTAAAATGAACATTTTTATAAATCTATATCAACGTTTAAATCAACCGTTTCCGTTTGAAGGCGGGGGCAATAAGAATTGGATACTCACGGTGAGCATCAGCAGTTTTGTTGCCCTTTTTTTGCTGATATTTGAGCCTTTCGGAATCGAAAATTACGAGCACGAATACAAAACTTTGATTATTCTCGGATACGGGCTTGTTACCGCTTTGGCTATGATATTGGCCTATTTTGTGTTTCCGAGATTTTTCAAACACTATTTTTCCGAAGAACATTGGACAATCAAGCGCGAACTCCTTACACTTTTTGGCGTGGTAACATTGATTTCGTTATTCAATTTCCTATACGGATACGTGTTGTGCCTCGAATGTCGAACTTTTCAAAACGGTGTTTGGGACGCGGTTCAGCTTTCCGTAGGTTCAACCTTTGCCGTTGCCTTTTTTCCGATTGTAGTGTCTGTGTTTATGATTCAAAATCAATTGACTAAACGACATTTGGAAACCGCCGTGCACGTGAACCGTCAATTAATGCTCAAACTTGCCGAAATTAATAAACCTCAAAACACATCCCAAACTTTAGAACAAGCCAATTCGCTTGTTTTGGCTGCCGAGCGGCTTGTTTGTGTGCGTGCCAACGATAATTATGCCGATTTTTTTTACCATTCACCAAACGGAATCCGCAAAGAAATGGTACGCCAAACCCTCAAAAACATCGAAAATGAGTTCGATTCGGACAAAACAATTGTTCGATGTCATAAATCCTACATCGTGAACCTTAGCTATGTGAAACACATTTCGGGAAATGCGCAAGGCTATAAATTGCATTTGGATTATGTTGATTTTGATATTCCGGTGTCCCGAAATCTGTCAAAAATGGTTTTGCAACAAATTTCACAATAAATTTCGGTTTGCTTTTCGCCACAATGCTTTTCCTTTTACCCCAAAACCTTGCCGGTAGCAACTTTTTTTTTCCGTTTACCACTCTTTTTTTTTTGTTTTCAGGTTTGATTGTAGTATTGCAACAAATTTTAGAATTGATAAAATTGTATCGAAAATGAAAAAAAATCTCTTAGTTTTGATTTTATTCGTGCTGACATTTGGAGCAATACAAGCCCAACGCACTCAAACCATGCGCGGTATTGTTGTGGACAGTGATACGGGCTTACCTTTACCCGGGGTAAATATTGTGCTTCCGGAAACAACTCCGCTTTTGG
>DYOJ01000059.1 GCA_020720705.1 Acetofilamentum sp. | reverse complement strand
GATATTCAAATATCTTGTTACAGAAACTAATAAAATTTTACAAGTAATACTCAATACCTTCACTTGAGATTTGAGACTTGAGATTTGAGACTTGAGATTTGAGACTTGAGATTTGAGATTTGAGATTTGAGATTTGAGATTTGAGATTTGTGATTTGTGATTTGTGATTTGTGATTTGTGATTTGAGACCCAACACCCAATATCCAATACCCAATACAAAATAATAAATACTTGATAACAAATGAAATACTACCTTATTGCGGGTGAAGCTTCGGGTGATTTACATGCTTCAAAATTGATACGCGAACTTAAAAAACTTGATTCCGCAGCTGAATTTAGGTTTTGGGGCGGTGATTTAATGACAAAATATGCCGGCTCACAACCCGTTGCTCACTATAGAGATACAGCGTTTATGGGCTTTGCCGAAGTTATCCTAAACATACGAAGTATCAAAAAATTCATTGATTTATGCAAAAAAGATCTTCTTGATTATCTGCCGGATGTACTGATTCTCGTGGATTATCCCGGATTCAATCTCAGAATTGCAGAATTTGCACACCAACATAAACTACCGACACATTATTATATATCGCCCAAAGTGTGGGCGTGGAAAAAAAACAGAGCATTTAAAATTAAAGAATTTATCGAAAAATTATATGTTATTTTTCCGTTTGAAATTGATTTTTACAAAAATTATGACTACCAAGTCAGTTACGTAGGAAATCCGGTAGTTGATGCCGTGGACGAAGCCTTGGCACAACTTCCAAGTATAGAACAATTTAAAACCACACACAATTTGGGTAATAAAGAAATAATTGCACTACTGCCCGGAAGCCGAAAACAGGAAATAAAATACAACCTTCCGCTTATGCTTAAATTAATACCTAAATTTCCTGATTATCAATTTGTTATAGCTCTTTCCCGCTCTTTGGAACGCACGTTTGTTGAAAATTATACCCGCAATGCCGATGTTAAGTTTGTTCACGACCAAACCTACGCCTTGCTCAAATGCGCCAAAGCTGCCGTTGTAACCTCCGGAACGGCAACACTCGAAACCGCTCTCATCGGAACGCCTCAATTGGTTTGTTACAAAGGCGAACATTTGTCATATCAAGTTGCAAAACGAATTGTTGATGTGAAATACATATCGCTTGTGAACTTGGTTGCAGACAAAGAAATTATCAAAGAATATATACAATATGATATGACAGAAAAAAAATTAACCAAAGAACTAACTAAACTATTGATAAACTGCGACTATATTTTAGAAATGAAAGCCGGATATCAATCCGTACGGCTTGCTCTCGGCGAATCCGGAGCCTCTGCACGAACGGCAAAACTGATTTACAAAAGCCTAAACTTCGACTCAAACGCGGTTTAACCTATTGTAAACCAACAATATTGTAAAATTAACATCTTCGTAAACAACTGAATAACAGAATTTTAACAAAAATGTTGATTTTTTTTAAAAAAAAGTCCATTTTTTTTATCATAACTCTTTTATTATTAAAAAGAAATACCTTATATTTGCAATCCAAATCAAACGAATCAATTTTTTGATAATTAAAATATTTAGCAATGACAAAAGCAGATATCGTCAGTGAGATCTCCAAAAAAACAGGAATCGAAAAAGTAACAGTACAAAAAACCGTTGAAGCATTTATGGACAGCATTAAGTTTTCCATGATGGACAATAAAAACGTTTATCTCCGTGGTTTCGGGAGTTTTATCGTAAAAAAACGCGCGGCAAAAACGGCTCGTAATATTTCCAAAAATACTACGATCATGATTCCGGAACATTTCATTCCGGCGTTCAAACCGTCCAAAACGTTCGTGGGTGAAGTTAAAGAAAAAACTTCTAAGTAACATCGTAATAATCATTTAATAAAAAGATATTATGCCAAGCGGAAAGAAAAGAAAAAGACATAAAATGGCAACGCACAAACGAAAAAAAAGACTGCGTAAAAACAGACATAAGAAAAAATAAGATTTTTTCGTTTAAAGAACCAAAGAGCCTTAGCGGCTCTTTTTTTGGTTTGCAAATACAAGGATTTCGAGAATTAACACAAATTTGTTCGACAAAAGATGTTCTCAGGTGCAAAATGCGCCATAAGTATTGGAAACAACAATTCGCCGAATCGGCAGACATACACCGAACCGCCAACATGAGTTCGGACAGTCTAAAAAAAATATCACACATCACGCTCGTACAAAAAATTATGTTGTTATGCTCCGCTCTCGATATCGAATCGAATAGTCATAAAAATATAATCAGTGGAAAAAAACAATGAATTAATCGTCAATATATCACAGTCCGAAATTTCACTCGCACTCTTAGAAGACAAACAGTTAGTAGAATTACATAAAGAAAAAAGCAACCGACAATTTACTGTCGGCGATATTTACATTGCCAAAGTAAAAAAAATTATGAACGGCTTAAATGCCGCTTTTGTTGATGTTGGTTACGAGCGCGATGCGTTTTTGCATTATTTAGATTTAGGTCCGCAATTTCTAAGCCAACAAAAATATTTGTATGCCGCACTTGCAAATTCTAAACAAATTACACCTGTCAGTAAATTTAAAACTCAACCCGATATTAACAAACACGGAAAAATTTCCGAGGTTATTGAGGCAGGTAAATTAGTTATCGTTCAAATCGCAAAAGAACCGATTTCAACCAAAGGACCTCGCCTGAGTTCCGAGATTTCTATTGCAGGACGCAATTTGGTGCTTATTCCGTTTGCCAACAAGGTTTCGGTTTCTCAAAAAATAAAATCAGCCGAAGAACGTAACAGACTTCAAAAACTTATTGAGAGTATTCGCCCTGAAAACTACGGGGTAATCGTTCGGACAGTAGCCAAAAACAGACGTGTGGCTGACCTTCACGAAGAACTTAACGAATTGTCAGAACGTTGGGAACGCGCATTCAGTCAATTACATACAGTTGAACCGCCGCAATTATTTGTTGGTGAAATAAACCGTGTTTCATCGGTACTGCGTGATGTTATGAGCACTTCGTTCACAAGTATTCATGTAAATAACGAAACGGCATATCGCGAAATTCGAGACTACATGGGGCAAATTGCTCCCGACCAGCAAAAAATTGTCAAACATTATACAGGTCGCACTGATATTTTTGAGCATTTTGATATTTTCAAACAAATAAAAAGCTCGTTCGGAAAAACCGTAACCATGAAAAGCGGGGCTTATTTGATTATTGAACAAACAGAAGCCATGACAATCATTGACGTGAACAGCGGAAACCGGTCAAAAAAAGTGGACGACCAAGAAACCAACGCATTAGAAGTCAATTTATTATCGGCAGAAGAAATCTCACGCCAATTACGTCTGCGCGATATTGGCGGTCTGATTGTCATTGATTATATTGATATGTATAAACAATCCAATAAACGAGCTTTGTTCCAAAAAATGAGAGACGAAATGGATAGAGACCGTGCTAAACACAGCATTCTTCCTTTGAGTAAATTCGGTTTAATGGAAATTACACGACAACGAGTGCGCCCGGCTACAGCAATAGAAACTCGTGAAACCTGCCCCGTTTGCGACGGAACAGGTGAAATTACACCCAGCATTTTGTTTATTGACGAGTTAGAAAATCATTTGCGTTACTTAATTGAAAAATCGAAAGGCAGTATTACCATTGCAACACATCCTTATATTGCCGGCTACCTCAAACAAGGTTTTAAATCAAAAATTCGACTTTGGATGTTAAAATACAAGCGCCGATTGCATGTTAAACCCGTTATTACGTATTCATTTTTAGAATTTAACTTTTATAACAGCGAAGGCGAAAAATTAATCATTTAAGTTTGTCTAAAATCAAGTTTATTTATCCTTAGATTTTTTTTCAACTAAAATATAACATTTTTCGAACTTGTATCATTGGCACATCTAAGCGGCGGCATAAAAGTGTTTTCAATTTGAAAAAACTTGAAAACAAGTGTTCTGCTCGGAGTCAATGCCTTTATTTGCAAAAGGCATTTGGGCGGACTTTACCCCATGTTCACGATAGTTTAGAAATAATGTAAGGTTTTAAAATTGGAAAAAAATCTGTTCATTTATTGAATCTTTTGCATGTTCTTCATTTATCATTGCATCTATACATCTATATTTTATTGCTCTTGTTCGCGTGCAGGACTTTAGTTTTTCAATATCGTTGATATCAGAAATGTACTCTTTCAATTTATAAAAAGTCCATTGCTCTTCAGACGTAATAAAATCCATAGTCATTTGGCTCTCAGAAACAAATGTAATAATTGCCTTCTTTACATTTGTAGAATCTTTATATAAATTTGAATCTCTATATATCAATGTATCACCGATTATCTTGTAATTACTGTATTTAGTTATCAGTCCGTTTGTGGAAGAATACATAAATGTATCCGGCATTATCAAAAGTTCGATATATAAACCATCTTTTGAACAAGTGCGCCAATTTCCTGAAAATTTAGCATTGTCAATACCCGAAAATCCACACCCAAGTAGTAGTGTAATAATCACAAGATACATGTTTTTCATGTGCTGATAATTTGTATATGATTGAAATGATTGAATTTAGCAATCGTTAAATATCAAATGTACGAAATAATTAATACCCGAATCAAGACTTTGTTATTTTGCCTCTTTCAGAAAAATTGTTATATTTTGCTCATTTATGCCCATATACCAATCGTTATCTCCACCGGTAAAATCTTCAAACTGAAACTCAATTGTAGTGTCGAACGGCGGATAATAACCGTTTTCAAAACTATCAAGGTCTGTAAACGAGACTGTAAATGCTGACATTAAATCATAACGGATTAAAGTCGGCAACTCAAATTTACCTTCATCAGATGTGGTGTCTGCCAAATTTAAGTCATCTACTGACACCCCGATATTTTTGATTGCCTTCTGATTACCTGCCGATTTTACGAACCCGCTCATTTTATAATCGGCAATAGGTGTACCATATTCAGATTTGAAGCAACTTGTTGATATACCGAGCATTCCAAGTATTACGGCTAATACTTTAGCCTGAAGTGTTTGTATTTTTCTATGAAAATTTTTCATATTTTGTTAATGGATTACAAAATCGAAATTTCTAATGTAATTTTTTTGTTCTTCAAGCTTATTTAAAGGTTTTAATTCTTTTACCCTACTATCTGTATTTTTACAAATGTACGAAATAATTAAAACACTTACAAATCAATAGGATAAGTTATTCAACGGTTCGACAATAATTTTTGTAAATAATTGATTTATTGACAATAGTTATGCGAAATATATAGAAAAGAGAACTGATTGTATCCTATTTTATAAACAGTTTGTGCCAGTTGTCTAAAGTTAAGCTTCTATTTAAAAAATTTAACCAAGAATTGTTACTCAAAACTTCAATTTTAGTGTACTACTAATTATTCACAAAAATTACTATATTAAGTATTGTAAAATTACTTATTATTATTATTTTTGCAAAATAAACACAAGAATTAAAAGAATAAGGTATGATATTAGAATGTTCAATCAGGAATTTCCGTTCTATTTTTGAAAAGCAAACTTTTTCCATGTTGGCAAGTAGTTCGCGAAGCAAAATTGAAAATACAATGGAAATTAGTTTAGCTAATGGAGAATTGGTTAAATTAATAAAAACGGCTGCAATATATGGAGCAAACTCTTCCGGTAAATCTAATTTTATTCGTGCATTATTCGAGATACGACGGTTTATTGTAAAATCAAATGAGATTACTGTTGATAAACCGATTCAAGCTATTGACCAGTTTGTGTTTAATTCTGAATCCAAAAGTCAACCTACTGAATTTGAAATTGTTTTTATAATAAAAACTAAAACAAAATTTCAATATAGGATTGCTTTTAATGAAAATGAAATAATAGAAGAATCCTTATTTCATTTTCCAAATAAAAAACCTCAAAACATTTTTAAACGAGGCGAAGAAAAGAAAGAAACAGATGAAAATATTCATATAGCAAAATTAGGTAAAAATTTTGGATCAAAACAATACGAAGTTTATAAAAAATTACCCTTTTTAGCAATATTTGGAAAAGCTGACCACTATCATACTACAATATCTCCGATTTTTACATACTTCAACGAACTTGAAATTTGGAATGTAACAGATAACAGTTGGATAAAAATATTAAGTGGGTACATTAAACAGGAAATACAAAAAGGTGAAAATAATAAACTTGTCAAGCGATTAGAGCGCCTTTTATATTTTGCAGATACACAAATTCATTCATTAGTAATTGATAAAGAAAATAAAATAGAGCATGAAATTTTAGAAACAACTGAAAATATATCAATTTTTAAAGTTAGACAAAACGAAGTTGTTTTTAGTAATCATAAATTTTTTGATAATAAGACGGAAAAAGGAATATATAATTTGCCTTTTTTTCAGGAATCATTTGGGACTAATAAACTCTTTGCATTAGGAGGTTTAATTTTAATGATTATAGAAAAAGGTGGTGTCATAATATTTGATGAATTAGATAGTAGTATGCATTCGATATTATCAAAATTGTTAATACAACTTTTTCATAGTAATCAATCCGCCAATGCGCAACTAATATTTACCACACATGAAATAAATTTATTATCGAAGGAACTTCGTTCTGATCAAATATGGTTTGCAGAAAAGAATGTTTTTGGAGAAACGGAAATATTTTCAGCACAAGATTTTGATGGTGTACGAGAAGATATACCATTTGACAAGTGGTACTTAGGTGGGAAATTCGGAGCTATTCCACATATTTCAGAAATTCAATCAATTTTAGACGATGGCGAAACGGAAATTTAGCAAAAATCTTTTAATTGTTTGCGAAGGCACCAAAACAGAACCTGATTATTTTCGATTTATCGCTGAAAAAATTTCGTTTCCTAATGAGATTTGGACTAATATTGAAATATCAGATAACAAGACTATACCTAACGATATTCCGATTCAAGCAAAAACAATACTTAGGAACCCCCAAAAACGTCAATTTGTCAATCTCAATACACGGAAAGACTACGATAGAAATATATTAAAAGAATTATATATTGACATATATGGAGTTAGTGAAGGGACATCAAAATATGAAGAAGTTAGTGCTGTACCTCTCAGATACGTAGCTCAAGCCCAATTGATAGAGCAAAGAACTCAATTGTATGATGACCTTTGGGCGGTTTTTGATAAAAATGGTCATTCATACCATGACGAAGCCTATCAAAGAGCTAAGCTTGTTGTAAACAATAAAATTGTTAATATTGGTTTTTCAAGTCGCTCTTTTGAACAATGGATACTTCTTCATTTTGAAAGAAGTAAAATTGCATTCACCAAAACAGAATGTAAAGATAGAAAAGGTATTCCATTGGGCTGTAATGAAGTAAATGGGTGTAAAGGAAGTATTTGTTTAATTGGACATATTAGAAAAAATACAGTTTTGAAGAATTATGCTAAAAGTAATAAAAAGAATGATTTAAAAGGACTTATGAAGATTCTTCTTAGTGAAGTAAAATTGCAATCTGCTTTTGAAAATTCAGAATGGTTGCGTCATAAAATGCAAGGTGAATTGCGTAAATGCGGTGGAAGAATATACGAACTTAATCCTTATACGGATGTGGATTTTTTGGTCAGGAATTTATTAGCGTATGAAAAACAATTTATCTGGGCTGATTTTGACCGCATTGTTAAATTTGAAGGACTTGAAATTAAACTAAAAAAGATTAACACCGATTTTATTGAAATTGAAATAATTAAATCTTTGCCCCTGAAAAATTTTCAGTTTTATTTTAAAAGTAAACAAAATCACTCGAAATCTTTTATTGAAACACAAATAGTTGAAAATAAGATAAATATTGTGCTGATTAAAGATTTTCTTGAAACTGATTTCTGCATAGAAAAAGGGACTAAAATTTTGATGTTTGAACTGTAATTGGCTATTTGTGAATAACAGAAAACTCTTTTACAAGCGAAAAAGACACCTTTTTGACATTTTCTATTACAGTAAAAAATAACCCATGTAAACCCCGATTCCGTTTTTTCGGATATTCATAAAAAGTAAAGTCTTGAACAATATATTTCATCTGCTGAGATTATTTTTTAACCGGATATAAATTGATTCCGATTTATTTTTATCTTTGCAGACCGTAATTAAAAATCCATCCAAATGTTCGACAATTTATCGGATAAATTAGAAAAATCGTTTAAACTCCTCAAAGGAGAAGGTAAAATTACCGAAATCAATATCGCCGAAGCTCTGAAAGAAGTGCGCCGTGCATTGATAGATGCCGACGTTAGTTACGCAATTGCACGCGATTTTACAAACAACGTCAAAGAAAAATCCATTGGCGAAGAAGTCCTGAAAGCCGTAAAGCCTCAACAACAAATCATCAAAATTGTTTACGACGAATTGACAGCTTTGATGGGAGGCGAACATGCCGAACTGAATTTAAAAAACAATCCGACCGTAATCCTGATTGCCGGTTTGCAAGGCTCGGGTAAAACAACTTTTACCGGGAAATTGGCAAATTTGCTAAAGACTAAAAAAGGAAAATACCCGCTTGTTGTTGCCGGAGACGTGTATCGCCCTGCTGCAATTGAACAGCTCAAAGTGTTGGCACAGCAAATAGGCGTTGATGTTTATACCGAAGAGGGCAACAACAAACCGGTCGAATTAGCCAAGGCAGCCCTCAAACATGCCGCACTACGCGGACACGATGTCGTAATTATTGATACCGCAGGGCGTTTGGCTGTGGATGAAGCCATGATGACGGAGATTACCGAAATCAAAAAAGCTGTAAATCCGCACGAAATCTTATTCGTAGTGGACTCCATGACCGGACAAGATGCCGTAAATACAGCCAAAGCCTTCAACGACCGTCTGAATTTTGACGGTGTTGTACTCACAAAACTCGACGGCGATACGCGTGGCGGTGCAGCTTTAACCATAAGTTCGGTGGTAAACAAACCGATAAAATTTGTCGGTACCGGCGAAAAAGTGGATGCACTTGATGTGTTCTACCCTTCGCGTATGGCAGACCGTATTCTTGGCATGGGTGATATCAGGTCCTTAGTTGAAAAAGCACAGGAACAAATTGATGATGAGGAAGCCCGTCGGCTCAAAAAACGGCTGACCGATAATCAGTTTGATTTCAACGACTTTCTGAAACAATTGCAACAAATAAAAAAAATGGGGAACATCAAAGACCTCATGTCTATGATACCCGGCGTTAGCAAAATGGTAAAAAAAATGGATATTGACAACGATGCTTTCAAAGGCGTTGAAGCAATCATTTACTCCATGACCCCTGCCGAACGCGCAAACCCCGCATTAATAAACGGAAGCAGACGCAAACGCATTGCGGACGGCAGCGGAACTGATGTACAAGAAGTTAATCGTTTGCTAAAACAATTCGGCGAAACAAAAAAAATGATGAAAATGGTTGCCACAGGGCAAGTTGCCGGCAAAGCCGGAGCAGCCGGCACAAAGGACACAAAGAAGAAAAAACGATAACACTTTTTTGGAAAATACCTGTCTGTTTCAAATCAAACAGGTATTTTTGTTTTGTAGAAATATAAAATATCAGTTTGGTACTAATATTGTATCGTTAGTTGTTAGTAAAAACCATTAAACAAGAACGTTAAATTTAGAGATTTGTTTAATAATTGCTCTCATTATAGATTTTTTGGACTTTTGAGTAGCGACTCTGTTAAAATTACCGTAAATTATTCCGGATAATTAATATACATGGTTGAAAATCAATCAATAACAAAAGTGAAGATAATAAATTGGAATATAGAGAAAAATGAATTATTAAAATTGGAACGGAATATTTCTTTTGAAGATATCGTTATTGAGATTTTGAATGATAATATTTTGGAAACAAATATATACTGAGAACGGCTGATTTTTTTACTTTTAAACATTATTAAATATTTGATATTCTGCATATTATCACATTTTCAAATTTCCAAATTAACACATTTTCAGTATACATCCAAATCAAAAACAATATCCAAATCAAAAAATTTATTCTATAAAAATTAATGATTATGTTTATAATGATTATGTTTATATTGTGCCTTTCGTTGAAAATGAAACTGAAATATTCTTA
>DYOJ01000649.1 GCA_020720705.1 Acetofilamentum sp. | reverse complement strand
AAAATAAAAATGTAAAATAAAAATGTAAAATAAAAATATTTCAATGTAACTATATTTTCTTAAACTTAATCTTTTTAGCACAATTTTCAGTTTATTTTTATAAGCCACGAACTTGTTTTATACGTAAAATAGTTTCCGATTTTCCTATCAATTCAACAATATCAAATAAATGAGGACCGCCGCCCGTACCCGTCAAAACCAGACGTAATGGGTTAAACACTTTACCCATGCCCAAATTATTTTGAGTAATAAATTCTTTTGCTACCTCTTCTGTATGATGGGCGGTAAATTCATTTTCAGGAATATTGTTTAGACGCTCAGCCAAGTTTAACAATGTTTGGGTGGTGTCTGCTTTCCAATGTTTATTGAGTGATGCCTGATTATACTCGACAGGTGTTTTGAAGAAGAAGGCTGCTTGTTCCCAAAAATCGGTAAGCAGAACAATTCGCTCCTTGATATGCGGAATCACTTTTATCAAATAGTCATCATTTATTTCGATATTATTTTGCAACAAAATTGGTTTGAACATCTCGGCAAGTTTACCGTCCTCGCATACTTTAAGATATTGTTGATTAAACCATTTAGCTTTATCGGCTGAAAATTTTGCACCGGCTTTACTGATATTTTCCATATCAAAAGCTTGAATCAATTCATCGGTACTGAAAATTTCTTGCTCAGTACCCGGACTCCAACCTAAGAGTGCAAGCATGTTTACAAAAGCTTCGGGAAGATAACCGGATTCACGATAACCGCTTGATTTTTCGCCGGTTTCAGGGTCAGTCCACGCAAGCGGAAACACCGGGAATCCAAGTCGGTCGCCGTCTCGTTTGCTGAGTTTTCCCTTACCGTCCGGCTTAAGCAATAAGGGCAGATGTGCAAATTCAGGCATGGTATCAGTCCATCCGAAAGCTCGATACAGCAACACATGTAAAGGTAAAGAAGGCAACCATTCTTCGCCTCTTATCACATGCGAAATATCCATAAGGTGGTCGTCCACAATGTTTGCAAGGTGATAGGTCGGAAGTCCGTCTGCTGATTTAAAAATAACTTTGTCGTCTAAATCATTCGTATTGACCGAGATTTCACCTCGAATCATATCGTGCATCGTAACGACTTCGTTTTCAGGCATTGCAAAACGGATAACATAAGCTTCGCCCGCTTCGACACGTGCTTTCACATCGCTTTCAGGGAGTGTATATGCGTTTTTCATGTATCCGCGCGTAAGCGCATTGTATTGCCGTACAGACGATTTTTCATCCTCCAATCGTTTGCGCATCTCTTCGAGTTCGTCGGGTGTATCAAAAGCATAATAGGCATGCTTATTTTCAACAAGTTGCATAGCATATTTCAGGTAAATATCTTTTCGCTCCGACTGTCTGTATGGTCCGTATTTGCCGCCTTCACGTATGCCTTCATCAAATCGGATTCCGCACCATGCAAGAGCATCCATGATATAATCTTCGGCACCTTTGACAAATCGTTTGCTGTCTGTATCTTCAATACGAAGAATAAAATCGCCGCCGTGTTGTTTGGCGAATAAATAATTAAAGAATGCCGTCCGAACACCGCCCATGTGCAGCGGTCCGGTTGGGCTTGGCGCAAATCGCACTCTTACCTTGGGTGTCATATCAAAAAATTTCTTGCAAAAATAACATTATATCGGCATAATACAAAGAGTTAAAATTATTCCGAAGATTTTCATCGAAATAACGAATTCATCTTTGAAGAGCGAGCGCACACTTATACTGCGAGAGTTATGCAGTTTTTATATCTTGCTGCCGAGATATTTTATAAACGGGAAA
>DYOJ01000058.1 GCA_020720705.1 Acetofilamentum sp. | reverse complement strand
GCTCCTCGTTCACTTGAGGCTGTGCATGACATTCGGCGGCGAGTCCTCCGTTCGGTGGAGCGTCCCGCTCCGTCGGACTATGATTCAAGGCTCTTGCCTTGAGAACAAAAAACAGCGATAAGTTCCATAGTATCATGTCAATTTTGAAATGACGCTACATTGTCCTACGGACGAATGCAGGTCAGTAGAGACTTTCCATCGTCCGATAGGACATGGAAACGTCAGAAGAGACTTGACATGACATTAGAAATTCGATTGAAACTAACGTTCGGCGGAGCGTCCCGCTCCGTCGGATTATGATTCAAGGCTCTTGCCTTGTGTTGGTTGTATGCCGAAGCTCATTTTTCATACTGCGAAACTAACAAAAATAGTAACACGTTCCAAATGGTGCTGCAAATAATTCGTTAGCTCGCAAGGCAAAACCTTGCCGGATATTCGGACGGCGGCACAGCCGCATAGCCAGACAATTTAACGTTTGACAACCTACAGCGAACCGGGTGCGTTAGTGTTTTTACAACTCAAGGCAAGAGCCTTGTGTGATAGCGCGACTTAGGCACAGCCTAAGCTGAACGGGGGATATTCTCATACTAAACCGCTATCAAATATATTATTGCACCTTTGAGGTGTTTTCACCTCAAAGCCTTATATATCAGGTGAAAACACCTGATATGTGCAGAAGAGGACTCATCAATTGAATTTCTACATATTTTATAAAAAAAGACTGTTCTAATTTAGAATGATTTTAAAATAGCAGAAATTCAGATAAAAATGTGTGTATTTATTGAAAGTTAAAGAATAATTATTAATTTTGCTGTCTAAATAATATCTAAATAAGATGTCAATCATATTTGTCTTAATCGGACTTAGTCTTGTGGTAGCCTTAGTGTTTTTATATCTGTTTGTGTGGTCGGTAAAAGACGGTCAGTATGAAGACGATGTAACACCAAGCATGCGCATCCTTTTTGATGAAAAATCAAGTGAAGAAAATTCTTCAAAATCAGATAAATAAACGTTTATATGAATCAACAAAAGTTCTACTACGACAACAAGATTGTGGCGCAATTTACGTATGCCACCGTTTTGTGGGGAATTGTGGGAATGTTAGTCGGGCTGCTTGCTGCGGCACAGTTGGCTTTCCCTGCCCTAAATTTTGAGATACCCTACACCACCTTCGGGCGTGTGCGACCGGTGCATACCAACGCAATTATTTTTGCGTTTACGGGAAATGCAATCTTTACGGGCGCGTATTACTCTATGCAGCGTTTGCTTAAAGTGCGTATGTACAGCGATTTCCTTAGTAAATTAAACTTCTGGGGTTGGCAACTTATCATTGTTTTAGCAGCAGTTACTTTGCTTGCAGGCTACACAATGGGTAAAGAATATGCCGAATTGGAATGGCCTATTGACATTCTGATAGCCGTAGTTTGGGTTGCGTTCGGATGGAACATGATTGGAACGATGATTAAACGCCGAGTTCAACATATCTATGTTGCGATTTGGTTTTTCTTAGCAAGTTTTGTTGCTGTTGCAATTTTGCATATCGGCAACTCAATTGAAATTCCTGTCAGTTTCCTGAAGAGTTATCCTGTCTATGCGGGTGTACAAGATGCTGTAGTACAATGGTGGTATGGGCATAATGCCGTTGCATTTTTCCTGACCACTCCGTTCCTTGGCATTATGTATTATTTTATGCCGAAAGCAGCCGGTCGTCCGGTGTATTCATACCGGTTATCCATAGTTCACTTCTGGGCGTTGATATTTATTTACATGTGGGCAGGTCCGCACCATTTATTATATCAAGCGCTCCCCGATTGGGCTCAAACTCTCGGAGTTTTGTTTTCTGTCATGCTGATTGCACCTTCGTGGGGAGGTATGATTAACGGACTTTTAACCCTTCGCGGTGCGTGGGACAAAGTGCGCGAAAGTGCAATACTCAAATTTTTTGTTGTCGGAGTAACGGCTTATGGTATGTCCACGTTTGAAGGTCCGATGCTCTCATTAAAAAGTGTAAACGCATTGAGCCACTTCACCGACTGGACTATTGCTCACGTTCATATCGGAGGTATGGGTTGGAACGGATTTTTAACATTTGGTATGATTTACTGGTTGATGCCTAAATTATTCCGAACCAAATTAGCTTCCGAAAAAATGGCGAATACCCATTTCTGGATTGCTACACTTGGTATGCTGGCATATTCTGTGCCTTTGTATTGGGCAGCATTTACACAAACCTTGATGTGGAAAGAATTTACCGATACCGGTTTCTTACGTTATACAGATTTTATGGAAACCGTAACACGTATTATGCCAATGTATTACACACGTGTTGTTGGCGGAACACTGTATTTCTTAGGAGCTATCCTTTTTGTTATCAATGTTTTCAAAACAGCTAAGTCCGGCTCAATGGAAGCAAACGAAGAAGCAATGGCACCAGCAAGAGAAGTTATTACGACAAAGAAAATTGAAGGCGAAACAACCCACCGTTGGATTGAACGCAGAGCAGTCCGATTTACGGTCTTTGTATTTATTGCGGTTTTTATCGGAGGTATGGTTGAAATTATCCCAATTATTGCTGTAAAATCCAATATCCCGACCATCGAAAGTGTAAAACCCTATACTCCGCTGGAACAAGAAGGACGCGACCTATACCTACGTGAAGGTTGCTACAATTGCCACTCACAGCAAGTACGCCCCTTCCGTTCGGAAGTTATGCGCTACGGAGAATATTCAAAAGAAGGCGAATTTGTGTATGACCACCCGTTCCAATGGGGTTCAAAACGTACCGGTCCCGACTTGGCGCGTACCGGATACAAAGGTTCACCCATAAACAGAAATGCAATTTGGCACTACGAACACTTTTTTGACCCCACATCCAAAGCCGAAGGCTCAATTATGCCTGCATATCCTTGGCTAATTTCGGATGATTTGGATTATAGCGACTTGAAAAAGAAAATTTCTGTATTACGCTCGCTCGGTTCGCCCTATCCGGAAGGCTACGAGGAACTTGCTGAAGCTGATTTGAAATCTCAAGCAGAAGCAATATCGGCAGAACTGAAAAAAGCAGGAAAAGATGTTGCATGGAACAAAGAGATTATTGCGATGATTGCCTACTTACACAAAATGGGTAAAGATATTAGCTCCGGCGGAGAAACTACCGAAGAAGTTAAAGAAGAGAAACCTATTGAAAAAGTTGATTTCACGAAACTTACAGCCGAAGCTGATTTAACAGCCGGAGCAGATATTTTCACGAAAAGTTGTGCAGTATGCCACGGTGCAAACGGCGAAGGCAACGCAATAGGTCCGAACTTGACGGATGATTCATGGATTCACGGCGGAACAGATACCGACATCTACACAACTGTAAAAAACGGTGTTCCCGGCATGCCCGGTTTCGGAACTCAAATTGATGACTCTCAAATCAGACAATCTTCAAGTTTCGTAATTTCAAAAATAGGCAGCAATCCGGCAAATCCGAAAGACCCGCAAGGAGCTAAGATAGTCCGATAAATCAAACAACAGCATCCGAGCATGCTCGGATGCCTTAAATACAAAACCATGAGAATTTCTGAAACTTTAGCCGGACACGAATGGCTTGGAATTTGGCCCACAATTTCAGTTGTGTTGTTTTTTGTTATCTTTCTCGTCATTATTTTTCAAGTCGTAAGATATGACAAAAGCTTAGTCAAAAAATGGGAATCCATGCCCTTAGAAACCGAACAAGAATTTAAAGAAACTGAATCAAGTATCTCGTAATCAAAAAAAATTATTCAAGATGGAACATAAACATACCGATCCGAAATTGAGTTCGGAATATAATGAAAAATTTGACCACAAATTAATCGAAGACCATGATTATGACGGCATTAGAGAGTTAGACAACCCGCCGCCGCCATGGCTGATGATATTATTTTACGTAACCGTTGTCTTCTCGGCAGGCTACGCAGCTTACTATCATTTCTTTTGGGATAAAGAATCCGGACCGCAAGAAACCGAGTTTATTGCTGAAATGGAAGAAGCCAAAACCAAGTACAAAGCCGTAGCCGTTGATGTAAATAATATTACTCTTACGGATGATGCCGCAAAATTAGACCTTGCAAAAATTGCATTCGGTGCAAAATGCGCGGTTTGCCACGGAGCAAACGGCGAAGGAAATGCCATAGGTCCAAACCTTACCGACGACCACTGGATTACCGGAAACACCCCAAAATCCGTTTTTGAAACCATAAAAAACGGAACTCCAAACGGTATGACTGCCTTCAGCAATATTTCTGACGAAGAGATATTAGACTTGTCAAGTTATATTTTGAAAAAAATACAGGGTTCAAATCCCGCAAACGGCAAGGAACCGCAAGGCAATAAAATGTAATGTCGAAACTCGACACAATAACGACAGCCCGCATCGGGCTGTTTTTATCCACAATAAATGAATAACCATTCATAAATAATTAAATCGTATGGAATCCGAAAAATTATACGGCGAACAATATCGAGATTCAATAGCAACCATCACCAAAGACGGCAAACGAGCTTGGATTTATGCAAAGCGCGTCAAAGGAACATTATATACTTACAGAAAACTGTTCGGCTACGCGCTGTTGGCATTTCTGTTTATCGTACCGTTTATCAAAATCGGAGGCGAACCCTTGCTGTTATTCAATGTTTTAGAACGCCGATTTATCCTTTTAGGAGTGATATTTTGGCCTCAGGATTCGTTCTTGTTTTACCTTATGATGGTTTCAACCATTATATTTGTCGTTCTGTTTACAGTCATGTTCGGGCGATTATTTTGTGGATGGGCTTGCCCGCAAACCATTTTTTTAGAACTCGTTTTCAGACCGCTTGAATGGCTGATTGACGGAACTCCGTCTCAACAACGAAAATTAAAAGAACAACCTTGGACAATCGTTAAAATCCTAAAACGTCTGCTAAAACACGGAATCTTTTTCGGAATATCATTTCTGATAGCCAACGCGTTACTATCATTCATAATCGGAGCAGATAATGTTTTGAAAATAGCCTCCGAACCCATTTCTGAGCATCGAAGCAGCTTTATCGCAATGATTGTATTTACGGCAGCATTTTATTTTATTTATGCTTTTTTTAGAGAACAAGTATGTACAATCATGTGCCCTTACGGACGCTTACAAGGCGTACTGACGGACAAAGACACGATATTGGTCAGTTACGATTACTATCGCGGAGAACCTCGGGGCGCAGCCAAAAAAAAAGAATCTGAATCAAAATTAGGCGATTGTATTGACTGCAAAGAGTGCATCCGAGTTTGCCCGACAGGCATAGACATCAGAAACGGCACACAACTCGAATGTGTCAATTGTACCGCCTGCATTGATGCCTGCAACGGTGTTATGAAAAAAGTGAACAAACCGACCGGTCTAATTCGATATTCATCCGAAAACGGATTAAAAAACGGAAAAAGTTTTCGATTCACAGTAAGAAATATCGCTTATTCAGTTGTTTTGCTCGGCATACTGATATTTTTAGGAACACTGCTCATTACACGCCCGGATACGCAAACAAGTATCCTGCGCTCGCGCGGACAAACCTTCCAACTGCAACCGGACAATCAAATCAGCAATCTTTACAACATCAATATCGCAAATAAAACACGCACATCCATGAAACTCGAAATCCGAGTTTTAAGTCCGAAAGGCGTTGCCGAAGTTCACGGCGCTGATATGACCCTCGAAAGCGGTGCTTCAATTGATGCCGTATTACTCGTAAAATTAGACCGAACCGTAGTCATTCATCGAAAAACGCCGATAGTTTTCGGACTTTTTAACGGAGACCAATTGGTAGAAACAATTGAAACCGATTTTCTCGGTTCGGAATAGAAATTTTGTTGTCATAAAAATTAGTTTTATTTTTACACTGTCGTAAATACAATACTTCGTTTGATATTAGTATTTAGATGTTAGACATTAAACTCAAATTACTTAATTACAATAAGTTACAATCCATTATCTTATAGTTATTTTTTTGTCTGATTATCTGTTTATCAATATCTTATAAAAATAATATCGAACTATTGAAATACAATTACGACAGTTATTTTAATACATAATTTCAATGAAAAAAATCAAATTCACATGGGGAACGGGCATAGTTATAGCCATTTTCATTTTTGTAAGTTTTTTTGTAACGATAATCATTCTAAGCACAACGCAGAAAATAAATTTCGTAACCAAAGATTATTATTCCGAAGGCGTTAAATACGAACAAATGATTGAAAAACATCGCAATACAAAATCATTAAAGGGTCAATTTTCGGTTACATATAACTCGAATAAACTTTCGGTCTCCTTCCCGAGTGATTTTTATTCAAAAAATATCACCGGAACTCTACAACTTTACTATATCACAAACTACAAAAGAGACCATACTTACGTTATAGAACTTGACAGTTTAACACAACACATAGACATGACTGCAATGCCCGCCGGCAGATATATCGTAAAAATAAACTGCTCGGACGGAGAACGCGAGTATTATTACGAAATGAAAGAAGGTTTTATAAAACAATAAGAGATGGTCGTTGAAATACTGACAGGTGCACTGGTATTTGGATTCTTTACCGGATTTCACTGTGCAGGCATGTGCGGTCCGATAGCGATTGCCTTGCCTCTTAAAAACACATCAAAACTTGCACGATTTACAGGTGCTTTTTTGTACAACATCGGGCGTTCAATCACTTATGCTGCAATGGGATTCTTATTCGGCATGCTGGGCGAAGGCTTAAACATGGCTGGGTTTCAGCAATGGGTTTCTATTGTTATGGGTACTTTGATGATACTTTCGGTCCTGTTTCCCTCACTATTTAAAGATAGATTCGAGCTGAACAAAACCGCTTTCAATTTTGTCGGAAATGTTAAATTGAAATTGCGAAAATTATTCTCTGACCCGCGACACGGCACCCTGTTTCTTATCGGATTGCTAAACGGACTACTTCCCTGCGGACCGGTTTATGCCGCCGTAGCGGCAGCAATTGCAACCGGCGATGCGGGCACGGGAGCTGCCTTTATGTTCTTATTCGGTATCGGAACCATGCCTATGCTTTTGGCGATTTCGCTCATCGGAAATATTATCAGCGGAAATTTACGAAAAAAAATTGCAAAATTCATCCCCGTAACGGTCGTAATTATCGGTTTATTGTTCATTTTGCGAGGAGCAAACCTCGGAATTCCATTTTTAAGCCCTCCAATGGAAAAAATGCACGTTCCACAAAAATCTGAAAATCAAGACTCTACAAAAAAACATTCATGTCATTAAAAAAAAAACTGCATTTTTTTTGGTACTGTAACAATAAAATCCATAATATTGCAACGTTTTTTGATAAACATTTAAAAAGAGAAATCGTTATGAAAAGAAAATTTTTCACTTTCGCAGCAGTTGCAATGTTCGGATTTGCAGTAGTATTAAGTTCTTGCGGTTCAGAAACTGATGCAAAATCGGATTCTGCTATCATTGAAGACTTGGCAAAAGAAATCGTAAAAGAAGCTGTAAAAGTTGCTGATTCAGCAGCGACTACAACTCCGACGGACTCTGTACCCGCGAAGTAAGTTATTTTGAATGAATATACTGCCCTGTGCAGTATATTTTTTTTGCTCACATTTTTAAAAATTACATAAATGAAAAGAAAAATTTTTACAGTTGCCTTAGCAACAGTATTTGCTTCAAGTTTGTTTCTTGCTTCATGCGGAGAATCTGAAACCAAAACTAAAGATTCAACAAAAGAAGTTGTAAAAGAAGAAATTAAAGAGGATGTAAAAGAAGTGGCGATTACGGCTGACTACTCAAAAGGAAAAGCTGTTTACGAAAAAACTTGCCAAGCGTGCCATCAAGCAAACGGAAAAGGCTTAGCCACGGCATTCCCGCCTTTGGCAGGCTCTGACTATTTAAGCAATAAAGATGCTGTAGTGAACGCTATCACAAAAGGTTTGACCGGCGAACTTACAGTAAACGGAGTAAAATTTAACACTCCGATGGCACCTGTTGTTATTTCGGACGAAGAAATTGTTGATGTTGTAAATTATGTTTACAATTCGTGGGGTAACAAAAACGGAACAATCACGCTCGATGAAGTAAAAGCTGCAAAAGCTAAAGCAAAATAAGCATCTTAAATATTGGAATTTATACTGTTTACGGTTTAAAGTTGAGAGTTTAAATTGACACAAGTCATAGATTATCAGTTAATTATGGTAAATCGAAATCTCAAACTATCCCCGATGAAAGTATATATCGTGAGTTACACCAAATAAATTTCTTTATCAGACTAAAAAAAAGCCCGCCCTCACAGGCGGGCTTTTTTTTAGGTAGTCCGAAAGTAAAAATTTGAAAATCACATTATTTCTGTAAATTTGCAAAAAAAATACTTTTGTAAAAAACTGATTGATATATTGAGTCCTAAATTCAAGTAATAAATGAAACATTTACAAGAGGGTTAAAACAAAATATACTCTTTAATCAATTGAATATATACTGTTTAAAAATACTAATTTATTCAAAATTTTGCCAAGAAAACTTTTTGGAGTAGACTCATATATGATTTTTACAAATTTTAGAGACAACACGAAAAACGTTAAATTTTTTATTAGTGTCATGTCAAGACTCTTCTGACGTTTCCATGTCCTATCGGACGATGGAAAGTCTCTACTTACCTGCATTCGTCCATAGGACAATGTAGCGTCATTTCAAAATTGACGCGATATTAGCCTTATTCCATTTTGTTTCGTTTAAATTGAACACTAAATTTTCATAAAAATAAAAAAAATTCGAACATGAAAAAAAGTTACGTATTTTTAACACTCTTACTGCTCATAAGTTATTCAGTTTTTGCTCAAAAATCGGAGACTGACAGTTTGAATTTTTTATTAAAATCAGCCAAACATGATACCGTCAAAGTGCGTATTTACACAGATTTGGCAAATTCGTTTTCGAGAAAAAATCCACAAACAGCGTATCAATACGCCGACACGGCACTTACGATTGCACGCAAAAACAACTATGAACTCGGCATTGCAGACGCACAAATGCAACAAGTCGTGTTTAACATTTATACAGGTAAATACAAAACCGCAGACTCTCTGATTTTAAGTAGTTTACTTGTATATGAAAAGTATCATAAAAAATCAGGACAAAAAAATTGTTACAACAATTTGAGTGCATTAAGCTACTACCAATCAGACTATTCGAAAGCGATACACAATGCAAAAAAAGCACTTGATATATCCGTTCAACTTTCTGATAATGAATCAGTTGCTAAGATTTATACGAATATCGGAAGTTTTTATCAACGATACGGGATGTTGGACAGTTCGGTTGTCTATTTTACGAAATCAGCTGAAATTTTCGAAAAGTTGAATCATAAAAACGGGTTAAGCGGTGCGTATCTAAACCTCGGAAATGTTTTACTCGAAAATAAAGACATTAAATCATCGGAAACATACCTAAAAAAATCGCTCGCATTTAGCGAAGAGGTGAAAGATATACGCAGTAAAACGCTTGCCCTCTCAGCTCTTGCCGATTTTTATCTGCAACAAAATCAATACGATACAGCAATAAATTTTGCACAAAAAGCACTTGAAATTGATAAAACGAGCAACGATAGTTATGGAATTGCGACAAATTTGACCATTCTTGCAAATTGTCAAAAATATCAAGCAAAATATGAAGATTCTGAAAAGAATTATATAGATGCTCTCAACTTGTTTAAAACAATCGGCGACCCATCGGGAATAAGGAACGTGCAGTATAATCTTGCCGATTTGTATGCCAAGCAAAATAATCACAAAAGCGCGATTGAATATGCTACGATTGCATTATCTGCGGCGAAGGAACTCGGCGAAGTGCACTCACAACATCGAGCAGCACAATTATTAGCAAATTCCTACGCGGAACTCAAGGATTTTAAAAATGCTTTTGAGTTCCAAAAACAAGCTAAATTATTGTACGACAGTGTATTTACGTCTGACAAACAAAAAGATATTGACCGATTAAACATTCGATTCCAAACCGCCGAAAAAGAAAAAGAAAACCAAAAATTGGCATACGAAAACCAACTTCAAAAAGAAGAAAACGTAAAAATTCAAGCTCGAAATACATTTATCATTATTTTCGCACTAATTTTTATTGTA
>DYOJ01000648.1 GCA_020720705.1 Acetofilamentum sp. | reverse complement strand
TTGTTTAATCGTTTAATTTCCACTGTTTTTCCACCGAGTTTCCTAATGACTATTGACTAATGACCAATCTCAAACTGTTACCAATGAAAGTATAGTATTAAGATTTTTTTGTAAAATATAATTTAATCTGTTACTTATGTTTTTTTTAATTCGTTACAATTTACTAAAATATAGATACATGAAAGCTTTTTTCACCTTCGTAATCATTACTTTTCTTTTTGTTCCGATTTCATTTTCACAAGAGTTTCCGTATTTGCAGGAGTTTAGTGCCTCGTTTACAAACTCGGAGAAAGAAAATCTACCGAAAGAATGTTTCCAATTTGCGGCACAAAAGCAATTAACCTTCAATTTCAGTACTGCTGATATTAGAAATAATACGAAAATATCACTCGTAAAAAGTTTAAAACCCTACAAACCTGCTTCCGAAGACAGTATCAAAATACTTGAAAAAAAATTGACAGGTAAATATCCGGATGCTGAAACTGAATATAAAATTGCAATGCAATATTACGGTTTGCGCAATCAGGAATTTTTCGACAAGCACATACAACTTGCCTACGATTACTGCGAGCAATCCATTGAAAAACAGCCGGATAGTTCGAGATATTATATTTTGAAAGTGCAGATTTTAAATTTTTTCGGACAAACCCAAAATGCCGAGGAGGTCTATAAATTGATGATAAAAAATATGCCCGAAGAACTCACAGCATACTTAATGTTGAGTATGAGTTACATGCAAACCGGCAGGTTTTCGGATGCAGACAGGTTGTTGAACGATGGTATAAATAGATTTCCGCAAGAAGAGAGTTTTTATTTCTATATCGTTCTAAATGAGTTTTTTAAACTTGCTTCAACCTCTGATATTTTATCGGATAAGTATATGACAGAAACCCCGCTTGCCGAAATGTTTAGGATAAATAAATTTGCGGAAGCAGCCAAAAAATATAAAAAGAATTTCAAATTTGTGCAAACCTATAAATTGACAGAAGTTTTTTTAGTTTTTTTTAAAGCCATACAAAGTTTGGAAGATGTTGCCAATCTGCCTGACTATAAACCGGATGCCGAAAGTTTAAAGAAAATAAACGAACTCAAAGCCTATTTTCAAAAAGCCTTGAAATCAAAAAAACGTGCAAACGATTACATGTTGTATTATGCACTCGGCGCCTTGGAAGTTGCCGAAGGAAATGTAAAAGCCTCCATCATATCGTTTGAAAAAGCCTGCGCCGACAGGTTATTGTATGCCGATGTAGAAACAACGAGTACAGAAGATTTATACGGAAATTTATTTTCAGCCAATATCCTTTCGGGCGATACACTTGCGGCTATTAAGGTGCTCAAAACAAAATGCGAACTTAAACCGAGTGCAAGCGAATTTAACTTGCTGGCTTTAACATATTTGGATATTAATGATTTCTCGGCGGCAGAACAAACCCTTGCAAAAGCGTTCAGCATAGGATACTATGATGTTAAAACCGTGCGAGCTGCTGCAATCATGTATATGATGACAAATCAAACTGAACTTGCGCAAGAGTATATTGCCGAAATCTTCAAAGTATCACCCGACGATTTTGAAACCCTGCTGATTGCAGGCGCATATTCTGCCATACAAGACGATGTTTCAGCCGCTTATTCGTATTTTGAAAAAGCCTATTCCTTACAGCCGGATAACACAGATTTACAGAATCTTGCTGATATTATTTTTAAAAGAAAGTAAAATCCGATTATTAAGGAAGACGTTAGAAATAAGAAATAAGACATGAGACATGAGACATGAGACATGAGACATGAGACATGAGACATGAGACAT
>DYOJ01000647.1 GCA_020720705.1 Acetofilamentum sp. | reverse complement strand
CCGAATGATTTAGCCGAAGGCGATGAAGTAAAAGTTACCGTTGTGGCAACAAACACAGAATCAAACCTTTCGGAAACCGTGGAGAAAACGATTAAGATTTCTTCATCGAATCCGAACCAAGAAACCATTGTGCACGAAGGCACCATCAACGCCGATGAAGTTTGGTCGGCAAACGACAAACACATTGTGGACGGAACGTTTCGTATCGAAAATTGTAAGATTACCATTGAGCCCGGAACAGTCGTGAACTTTAACAAAGACGCTTCAATTTACGTGGCTTATTCTTCAAACACAGAGGGCGCAATTATTGCAAACGGAACCGAAGCCGCTCCAATCACGTTTACATCTGCCGCAACAATCAAAGGAGCAGGCGATTGGAACGGTATTTATTTGTACGAAGGCACTTTGTCCACCACAAATTTCCAACATTGTAATTTTGAATACGGCGGCGGTTATTCTGCAAATTATGGAATGCTTCATGCAGAGGGCAACACTGATTTTTCGGTAGATTATTGCTCGTTTAAATACAGTGCCGCAATCGGCATAAAATTAGAAGACGATGATACTGAGTTTTCGAGTTTCACGAACAATACCATGAGCGACAACGCCGGTCATGCCATTGTGCTTCAACCAAACGGAGCCGATGGAGTGGGCGTAAATAACACAATATCGGTTACAGGAACCTTAGGAATTTTAGTCGAAGGCGGAACATTAGATAAAACTTCGACTTGGCACGTGCAAACAGCTCCTTTTATTATTTCAGGAACTATGCGAATTGAAAGCCCGACAGGCAACACCTTAACCATTGAACCCGGCACAACCGTTGCCTTTACGAACGAGGCGCAAATTTTTGTTGCTTATGCCTCGGATGCTTTTGGTGCAATTATTGCCGAAGGAACGAGCGCGAAGCCGATTGTATTTACCTCAGCTGCTTCTGCGAAAACAGCCGGCGATTGGAACGGGATATACTTGTATGACGGAACATCCGGCACAACAAGTTTTAAATATTGCACCATAGAATATGGAGGCGGATACTCCGATAATTACGGAATGATTCATGCTACCGATAATACGAAGTTTACCGTAGAAAATTGCACAATACAACACAGTGCGGCTATCGGGATAAAATTAGAAAACGATGCAACCGGTTTCACAGCTTTTAATAACAATACAATGTCCGACATAACAGGCGAATTTATTGTGTTACAGGCTAATGCCGCCGACGGAGTGGGAACAGGGAATAATTTTCAATCTACTGCCTCAAATAAAGGAATCATGATTGAAGGGTCCACAATGGATAAAGCTACTGCAACTTGGCACAAACAAAATGCGCCTTTTGTAGTGAAAGGAAATGTTAGAGTCGAAAGTGCATCAGGCTCCGTATTAACCATAGAAGCCGGAACAACCGTAAGTTTCACAAATAAGAGTCAAATGTATTTTGCTTACGCATCAAGCACTTACGCTAAATTGATTGCTCAAGGAACAGCGTCTGAGCCAATTCAATTTACGTCATCTGCACCCGCCGGAAGCCAAAGCAAAGGCGATTGGAACGGTCTCTACTTTTATGACGGAACATCGGCAGGAACGATTTTAGATCATTGCATTGTGTCATATTCAAGCGGTTACTCAAGCAACTACGGCGCAATTCATTTGGATGGCACAGGAAGCAGTGTTACAATATCAAATTCAACCATTGAACATTCACAATTTTGGGCAATATCGTACGACGGCGCAACAGATTCTCCTACAATTACGAATATGACCTACAACGACAATGCCGGCGGTGATGTAAATATTAGATAACGCTTCATGC
>DYOJ01000646.1 GCA_020720705.1 Acetofilamentum sp. | reverse complement strand
CACAAAGATATGTTTTTTTTCTTAATTTACACTTTATCGAAAAAAAACCTTAATATTACTGCAATACTTCATTAGATTTTAGAATTTAGATATTAGACATTAGGCAAACAGTGAACATTAAACAGTTTATGTGAATTATATTCGCTTTCGGAGTTTTATTCAGTTGAAATTTGATTTCTGATTTCGATTAATCTTTTTTATCTAATTGCTTGATAATGATACCATAAATTTGTTCGGTGTTCGATTTTAACGGAATTTCGTATTCCGCAAATCTTGTTTGCATTTTAAGTAAATAATCATTTTGAACTTGCGAACTGTCGGTTATTTCTATCACAAGAATCGAATAAATCGAATCTACCTGAACCGAAAATGACAATTCTCCGTTCTCAAATTTCGGAAGTTCAATTTGCTTACCGGTATTATTCACCCTAATTTGAGGAGTATGTTCGTGTGATACTGCCGATATTGTATTCCAACTGTATCGGCGTTCTGCATATACTTTTTTTAAATATTTAATTGGTTTATCCTCGAATGTTGAAGGAATTATTTTTTCGTTAATCAAAGTCTCTACGGTTACAAATTCGTCTAAGTAAACAGAAATCTCACTGATGTCATCGGTAATTTTAAATTGTTGTTCTGTCGGCTCATAAGCCCCGTTTTTCATTCCGTCAATATCTGATGCGAAAACGCTTGCATGGGTATCATAATCATTAACATAGATTTGTTTTTCAAAATAACCGCGCTTATCGGTAAATACACTGTCTCCGTTCAAAGTGCCCATAAAAATTCCCTTTATCGGTTTTTGGTTCGCTTTGGAATATACTGTCCCTTTGAGCAGATATTGAACCATCGGCACCCCGTATTGAGCAATAACTTTTTGCGAAAACCCTAAAAACAAACCAAGTGTTGTGAGTAGAAAACTCATAAACTTCAGATATTTTTTACGCATAATATTTTTCATCGTTTAAAAAGAATTAAGATGTGAAAAAGAAAACAAACAAAGCCATAACACTGTAGTAATCAGTCTCATGGCTTTGTTGAATTAATAAAAATCCGGACTTATTATCAGGGCATCGGAATAGAAAACATTGTGTAAACTGAATAGATAAACGTAACAATCATCGCAATTCCGTATATCATTTTTATCTTTTCTTTTGAGGACACTGCTGCCATACCGCCAAAGAATAGGACAATGGTAAACAATACGGTTGCAAAAGTAAATTGGTCTCCGTTTGTGTTAGCTTTGTCTCCGGTGATTACAAATTCTTTTGCTTTGTCGTACATCACCGCTGAGGTATCCATTCGAGATTCCAAATCGGTAATTGTTTCGTTATAAGTCGTTTCATAAGCTTCCATAACAATATCCATTGAATCATCGGGAGCGGTGTACAATTTTTGTAGAGGCTCACTCATTCGGCTTTCATAATACGCCATATCGTCTTTATCACCGTTCTTTTTTGCTTCTGCCCATTGTGTTTCAATGAAATCATCTTTGAAGTCGTTTAACTCCATGGATGTCATATCATTCAGGGCTTCCAAGTAGGTCGTATTGGACTCCGACATTGGCATTATGGCAGAATTATAGTTGGACGATTGGTTGCCGCCCCACAACGCAGCGTAATATGCCGACATTACTTTCACTCATAATTAAAACGATTTATTTGATTAAATATGCAACAAAAGTATCATTTTCTTTAAATAGATATTATTTTATTGATTATTTTATGAAAAAAATTACAAACTTGAACCAATTAGAGATACGGATGAAATCGTATCGCCCATTCCGACCAGCGTTATTGGTTTTTCAATGATGATTG
>DYOJ01000645.1 GCA_020720705.1 Acetofilamentum sp. | reverse complement strand
GAATTTCGCGGTTTTGGCGACTTAGGAGCTTTGGGCGGAATTGAGAATTTCATAAATACAGCCGTTACCGCAAGGTCAGCAACGGAAAGAGTAGATTCATTGAGAGACGAGAACGATAAACTTGCAAGGAAAGTCAATTCTTACGAAAATACAATCGAAAATATTAAGCAAGACCGCGAAAAATCAGTGGAAACGCTGAAACAAGAAAATTGGCTTCTTTTTAAAGAAGTTGAAACACTCAAAGGTAATATCGTCTCGCTTGAAAAAGAAAAATTAAGCGAAATCGAACGTTTAAAAAATCAAAATTCAAGTCTTCAGAATTATTTACCTGCAATCGGCACAATAGCAGCGCGAATAATGGGATTGAACGGCGAGCAAATGCGAGGCTTGCTCGGCATTCCTGATGATGATGATACGGAGCAAATCGCCTCTGCCCCATCCAATAACGAAAATGCACCAAAATTCTCTTTCAAGAAAGATGAAGCTCCACATGTCCCTTCCAATAACGAAATTCTATCTAAAATTTTAGCTACATCCGAAGAAAAAACGGCTGAAATAATGATTGCAGAAGTTACCAAAATGTTCTCAGATTTGCTCAATGCAAATCAATCGAAATATATCAAACAGATATACAAGATATTCGCATTCAGCACTTCAAATGATGATAATTTGAATTTAGTAACCGATTTAATTTTCAACAAATGACCAGCGGAAAAATCGAAATAAAAATTTCGGTTCAAAACGAACAATCCATTCAATATTACGGAGAAGTTTTGCAAAGCCTTGCAAACAACGTGAACGAACAGAAAATCAAAGAAATGCACGATTTGATTAAGGAAAAACCAAACGCATTTCAAAGATTGGCAGATAATCTTAATAAACTTAGATTTTGGTTGTAATGAAAAAACAAGCACTCGGAAATCCGGCACTCATAGCCGCCGCCACGCAAATAGCACTCAACAGAGCCGCGAGCAAAAAGCAAAGCGGCGGAGCATCGGAATACGATGTTCAGTTGGCTATTATGCAACAAGAGCAGCGTGCGCGTAGGAGGAAGATTGCCGGAGGGATTGCCGGAGGAATTGCTTTGTTAGCGGTCGGGAAAAAACTTTGGGATAACTATCTTAAAAACAAAAGTGAATCAGACCAAAGCGCAGAGGCGCAAATTGCAAAGGGATTTATCAATGCGTTTAACCCTTCCGGATTTAATATTTTTCGGAATTTCGACACGACTAAAGAGAAAGCTGTATATGATAATCTGTACCGTATGATTAATGAAAAATTGAAATATGAAGATGTTGCAAAAGAATATAAGAATATTACAGGCGGAGACTTAGATGCAGATTTGCGTTCAGAATTAGACGATAAGGAATACGCTATTGCTCAAAAAATTATAGCAAGTGCAAGTAACCCCGACGATGTTACACCTGACGACATGAACGAAAAGCATTTGTTTTTCACAGTTAAAGAAAAGGCCGATATTTTTAGAAGCCCTGATAATCTTTTGCCATACAAAACAATTCCAAACGGCAACTTTGCGGTATGGGGTGTTTTGACGAACAAAGAACAGACAGGGTGGAGCTACTTAACGCCGCTTATTTATTTTACGTATTTGCAATTCAAATCTAATTCAGACAGTAAGATGTATTGGATAGAAAAATCAAAAGTTCAACGATTGTCGCAAAAAGCATATAACGAGATGAACGCCAAAAACAAAGGCGTAGTTGTTATTGTAAAATAATTATACGATATGATTCGACTATACAAAATACCAACAGGCGAAGCGGTTATATTTGAACATCATCTGTTCGATACCGAACG
>DYOJ01000644.1 GCA_020720705.1 Acetofilamentum sp. | reverse complement strand
ACCTGATATGCAAGCAGTCCCACAAAAATGTGCGACAAAATCGCGCTGTCATTTTGATGATATATCGGACGAATTTGCAAATCCGTTTTCAAGGTTCGGAAGGTTTGCTCCACTTCGCGAATCGTGTTGTAGATATTCCATACCTCATTGGTTGTCAGATTCTTATCGGAATATCGAATAAAATATGTGCCGTCGTATTGATTGCCGGTCGGTTGTTTGCGTTTCCATTGCACGGACGTAACGATTCCCTTGACCTTATCTTCGGTGAACGACAATTCGTATTGCCCTGATATGTAGTGATTTCGCTCTTTCAAGCGCCCGATACGTTGGTAAACATCGGCTGATTTTCGGCGCGCCCCTTTTTTTTGCAGACTTGCGTTAAATTCGTCGAGTTCCTTCTCAATTTTGTCCTTAAACCGCTCATCCATAGACTCTTCCTTCACACGTTTCTGCTCGCTTTTTACCCGCATGAACAGGTCGTCTTTATCCTGAACTTTCGTTTTTTGCAACTCGATTGTGTGCTTTCGATTATCCTGAACAATCACCGGTTCGGCTTCCGTAATTTCGTATTTGCTTGGTTTACTTCGACTTACACACACATAGTTGTGATTATTATCCCGAAGGTCTTTCAAATTTTCTTCCGTTGCAATGCCGGCATCCATCACTATAACAGGCTTATTTTCAGGCGATTTTGTCTTTTCTTTTAAATCCGAAACCACATCGGTAAGCGTTTGAGGCTCGGTTTGATTGCCCGAATAGAAATGCGAATACGTTATAAAACCCTGTATATCAACAACTAACGCCAAGCAAATCAAACGACAGTCGCTCCGTTTTTCCTTGCTTCGCCCGAATTTGCAATAGTCCGACCCCTTTTTTCTGCCCTCGAAAAATATATTTGTCAGGTCGTAAATCACGATTTTGGCTTGCAGCGAAAACAAATTTTTAATCGACGTATATAGCTCTTTTTCAATAAGTTCCTTATTTTCAAACAAAAAATCGTTAGCTTTGTTCAATTCATAACGACTGATGCCATCTTCTTGTAAATCAAACAGTTGATTCAGAGCCGAATTTTCTCTCAGCCAGCGTTCCGTTTCAAGTTCGCTGCTCGGATGCACCATTCGACCGACAATGCTGATTTGCGCCGACTTCAATAACTTATCCGAAACCTTCTGATTTTCAATGATTTTGTCCAATCCGATTTGTTGCACCGCTTGTTGCGCCAGCCATTCCGCCCCGATTTCCCGAACATTGTCCGAACTCACCGAATTTACATCAACATATTGATAATCAGGCTGATTATCTTCTTCAACAAGTTCTGTTTTCTCAATGCTTTTTTTTACGAAAACTTTCTTATTTTCAATGATTTGCGCGGCAAATTTTCGGGCAAGCTCCTCAATTTGCGCATCTGCAGAAAAAAAGTCAATTTCGTTATTAAGAATCTGTTCGATTCTGTCGGCGAGCGTTTTGTGCTTCTGCGCGGGCAGTTCGTCGAGCGTGCCCAAGTTGAGCAGGAACTCCTGACGCGTCTTGTTACCCATTCTGTATGAGCGCATTAGGCGAAAATAGGCATACGATTTGTCGGTTTTACCGTTCTTTTTGTAAACTTTGGATATAAACATGTCAAAAATAAATTTACCCGCAAAGCTAAGCATAAAAATCCGAACCGACAAATAGTGTGGGTAACTACATTTCGACTTTTCACTTAAAGTAAGCTTTACATGCTATTGTTAATCAACAAGTTACAAAATCAATTTTTTTTATTTTTCTTTAAATTCCAACAAAACTTGACATTTCAGTGTGATTTTTTTCAAGTTGGGTTAA
>DYOJ01000643.1 GCA_020720705.1 Acetofilamentum sp. | reverse complement strand
TTTGTGATAGGAATGTTCGGGATTAATTTTTTGTCTGCACAAAATGCGATCAAAGACGATGACCCGAAAAATGACATCATGATGCAAACTTTCGGATGGGATGAACATCAGCAGCCGAGAATTACAAATGCGGGCGGTTTTTACAACTACTACAACGGAATGGCAAGCTACCTTAGCGAAGCCGGCGTAGATATGATGTGGTTTCCGCCTGCAAGTCAATCAACCGGAGGAGTTGGTTACATACCTACAAAATTGTATAACTTTTCATACACAAGTTGGGGTAGTGAGGCTCAATTAAATACGATGCTTACGACCTATAACAATTTGCAAATGTATCCGATTGCAGACATTGTTGTGAACCACAGAGGCGGAACAACCGGTTGGGTGGACTTTACAGAACCGACTTGGCCTACAAATACAATCTGCGTGAACGATGACGGCGGTTGGACTGCAAATCCGGCGTCTGGCTCAGGTGTTACAGCAGGAGACTTAGGTGCTAATGACACCGGCGATGACTTCAGCGGTGCAAGAGACCTTGACCATACCAATACAACTGTTCAAAACGGAATTAAAGAATACCTTGATAAGCTTGAAACAAAAGGGTTTAAAGGTTGGAGATGGGACGTAGCCAAAGGATTTTCGTCATATTATTTCGGCGTGTACAATAATCACTCAAATCCGTATTATTCCGTCGGAGAATATTGGGACGGTAATGCAAACACCCTAAAAGGCTGGATTGACGGAACAGGCGGAACTTCAGGTGCTTTTGATTTTGCGACCTATTATCCGCTCGCCGATGCTGTAAAATGGAATGCTTACGGTCAATTAAATTCAGGCGGCAAAATGCCCGGTTTAGCAGGTCAAATGGGCTATGATAGTAAAGCCGTAACATTTGTTGATAACCATGATACGTTTGCGCATTCAACCGCTCCCACAGGAGATGCAGTCATGAAAGGCTATGCCTATATTTTAACCCACCCCGGAATCCCGTGTGTGTGGGCACCGCACTATTTCGGCGGAACTTATACCAAAGACGGAACAACAAGAACATATAACGATAATCAGGACGCTATCAATTATTTGATGGGCATTAGAAAACAAAACGGCATAAACGCGTATAGTGCTATCAATATTGTACAGTCCGGAGGCATGTACGCCGCATACATCAGCCCGTCTTATGAACCTTTTGATGCAACGGTTGCCGTGAAAATAGGACCCGGCGACTGGTCGCCAAGCGGTTCAGGTTGGTTTCTTAACACTTCCGGAACTGATTATGCCGTTTGGTCAAAAAAAACAATCACAATTCCTGACGGTCCGATTGAGGTTCCGGTTGAAATTAGTTTGATAGGTGATGCTCTTTTAGGATGGGATCCCGGTGACGATGTCATGATGACTTCTACTGATAATGAAAATTATACGCTTCAAAATCGGACATTTACAAGCGCAGGAGTGAAGTTTAGAGCCAATCAAGATTGGGGTACAAACTGGGGCGGTACAGCTTTCCCGACAGGAACGGGTGTTTCAAACAGTTCTGCGAACATTCCTGTAACAGCCGGAACTTATAATGTTACATTTAACCGAACGACCGCAGCTTATGCCTTCACTCCACCGACAGGCATTTCAGATGTTATTGAAAACTCAATTCAGATATCGCCAAACCCGACATCAAACAATTGGGTTGTAAATTCAAGCACAACAATTGAAAAAGTTGAGTTATTTGATATTTCCGGAAAGAAAATTGTTTCCGAAAACGTAAATAAAAAATCATACACAATAGCCGGCAACGGTCTGAATCCGGGATTGTATTTTGCAGTAATTACTACAAAATCA
>DYOJ01000642.1 GCA_020720705.1 Acetofilamentum sp. | reverse complement strand
TTCCAACCAACGCAATTCAAAGTCGTCAATCAGGTTTGTGAGTTCAGTGAAACGTTCTGATTTTGAGACAATTTCAACGCCTGAAAGTCTGCCGGAACTTAAATCGGATTCTATTTGAGATTTCTCTGAATTAAGTTTTTCCAAATCGCGTTCCAGCTGATTAAGTTCCTGTTTTTCTTTGAAAGTCAGTTTATTAGAAGAAACAGATTTTGGTTTGTCCTGCTTAATTTCTTTCGATTTCAATTCGAGAGCTTTTTGTGCTTCCTGTTCCGATTTATGCTCGCGCCAAGCAGAATAATTTCCCGGGAAATGCCGAATTTTTCCGTCACCTTCAAACACAAACAGAGTTTCGGCAACTCGGTCGGTAAAATAACGGTCGTGCGAAACCACAAGCACATTGCCTTGATAATTTTGTAAAAACTCTTCCAAAACGTTCAAAGTCGCTATGTCAAAGTCATTTGTGGGTTCGTCTAAAATCAAAAAATTCGGATTTCGCATCAAAACGGTCATCAAATAAAGCCGACGTTTTTGCCCGCCACTCAACTTACTCACATCTTCATAATGTGTGTGGCGCGGAAACAGAAAACGCTCCAAAAATTGTGCTGCAGAAATTTCGTAGTCCTTACCTACACTGATTCGTTCGGCAATTGACGTGATAACTTCGATAACTCGCATATTATCATCGAGTTGCAAACCTTCTTGACGATAATATCCAAACACAACTGTTTCGCCGACTTCGATGTGTCCTTTTTCGGGTAAAATATTGTTTGTCAATAAATTAAGGAAAGTGCTTTTGCCGGTTCCGTTGTTTCCGGCAACTCCAATTTTTTCAAATCTGTTGAATTTATATGAAAAATCATCAACTATAATTTTATCACCAAATGATTTGCTAACACCATAAATATCAACGATTTTAGAGCCAAGTCTGGCAGCCATGGATTGCATTTCAACTTTTGAGTCATCGACTTTGCGTTCGGCGGCGTCTTTTACTTTCCAATAATTATCTTCACGGTATTTTGCTTTCGTCGTGCGTGCTTGCGGCATTCGATTCATCCATTCGGTTTCGCGTTTCAGAAGACGTCGCGCGTTTTCAATGTCTGTGGTCATTTGCTCAATACGTTCGGCGCGTTTTTGCAAATATTCGTGATACGTTCCGCGATAAGCATACATGACATTATCGTCTATTTCTAATATTCGATTACACACTTTATCTAAAAAATACCGGTCGTGCGTTACGAGCAAAAGTGTAACGTGCGATTGAGCCAAATAGTCTTCCAACCACTCAATCATATCAAAATCAAGGTGATTTGTGGGTTCGTCAAGTATCAGAAAATCAGGCGTATTGATAAGTGTATTTGCAAGCGCGAGGCGTTTTTTTTGTCCGCCCGAAAGTTGATTGACAGGTTGTTCAAAATCTGTAATTTTCAACTTTGTTAAAATTTGAGAAATCCGACTTTCATAATCCCACGCTCCCATCCTATCCATCTCGGACACAGCATGTTGAATTTCAGATTCTTTACCGGAAACCATCGCCGCATTGTAATTTTTTACAGTTGCAATCAGTTTATCGGACGATGCAAACACTTGTTCCATAACGGTTTTCGAGCCATCGAATTGCGGTTCTTGCGGCAAAAATCCGGTATGAACATCTTTACTCAAAATGACAGCACCGGAATCGGCAATTTCTGCGCCCGAAATAATAGAAATCAGGGTGGATTTTCCGACTCCGTTTTTAGCAATCAGTGCAACTTTTTCGCCTCTGACAATTGAAAATGAGATATTTTCAAACAAAGTTTTTGCGCCAAAAGATTTAGAAAGATTATCAATTTG
>DYOJ01000641.1 GCA_020720705.1 Acetofilamentum sp. | reverse complement strand
GAACTTCCTTTTTGATTCTTTCTGAAAAATTCATGTACGCCTTTGTATGATTGCATTTGCTGCTTTTTTGACCAAAAATATGTAGCTAAGAATATATTTTATACAAAATTTATAATAAATTTGCATTTAATTATTTAAGTTCGTATATATGTAGCAAAGAACTAAATTTACAATCTTGTTCATACAAAGAATATATAAAAAAACCAAAGACAAAGTTTATACTTCTGTTGTTTTGATGGAAAACTACAGGGACAATGGCAAAATTAAACACCGGATAATTTCAAACCTTTCAAAATGGGACAATAAACTGGTTGTTGAGTTTGAAAAGTTATTGAAAGGTGAGAAAATTACTACGCTTTCAGATTTGGAACCTTCCAATGGAAAATCATTTGGGGCATTTCAAGCAGTAATCGAAATAGCCGAACGCCTTGGAATAAAACAAGCCCTTGGCAATTCAAAACAAGGAAAATTGGCACTGTTCCAGATAGCCGGGAGGATAATCTCACAGGGTTCCAGAAATTTCCTGGCAAATGAATGGGCACTTGACCATGCCCAGGAAGATTTATTGAAGCTTACTGATTTTAATGAAGACAATTTATATGAAAATTTGGATTGGCTTGCCCAGAACCAATCAAGTATAGAGAAAAAAATCTTTGATCTCCGATATAAAACTGAAAAAATAAAAGATATTTTCCTTTATGATGTAACATCATCATATCTGGAAGGCAACAAAAATGAACTGGGCGGCTACGGTTATAACAGGGACAAGAAAAAAGGGAAAAAGCAAATTGTAGTAGGCTTGATGCTTGACAGTTACGGCTACCCTTTGACCATCATGGTCTTCAAAGGCAACACAAATGATACGCAAACGGTATCGTCCCAATTGGAAAAACTGAAAGAAGTTTTTGGGATAGAGCGGGTTATTTTTGTGGGTGACAAAGGGATGATAAAATCAGGCCAGATTGACCAAATTATATCAGACCAATACAAATGGAACTATCTAACTACCATAACCAAACAGCAAATTAACACCCTTTTGAAAAAAGGCACCTTCCAGCTGTCTTTGTTTGACGACAATGTTGTGGAGGTTGAAGGTGAAAACGGGGAGCGCTATATTTTACGCAAAAACAAACATAGGGCAAAGGAACTTGAACAGGCAAGGGAATCAAAAACAGGATATTTGAAATCCTTGGTCTTGTGTCAAAATACTTATTTAAAAGAACATCCAAGAGCACAGGTAGAAGTTGCAAAAAAGAAAATTGTCCAAAAAGCAAACAGCTTGAAATTAAAGGACATTTCAATAATCAATTCGGAAAACAGGACAATAAACCTGGCTATTGATGAAGAAAAAGTTGAAGAAAATTGCAAGCTGGACGGTTGCTATGTGGTTAAAACGGATGCCCCAAAAGAAGTGCTGGACAGTCAAACAGCCCATGACAGGTATAAGGACTTGTCAAATGTTGAGTTTGCCTTTAGGACAATGAAGACTGCGGTTGAAGAAATCCGCCCAATTTTTGTCAGAAAGGAAGACAGGACACGCGGCCATGTCTTTGTGGTAATGCTGGCATACATGATCGTAAAGTACATCACAGATAAAATTGACCATCTTGGATATACCCGAAAATTTGCAATCGAAACTTTGGACAAAATACAATACATAAAACACAAATTTGAAGGGAAAGAAATAATTACCCCACCTAAAGAATTATCGAACCATCAAAATGAAATACTAAATGCCTTAAATATAAAATTAAAATAGTAGACAAGAAAAAAACAAGGACAAAAGTTCTGTGTTCCTTTGCTAACATTAGGTACATGAGAAAATAACACACTC
>DYOJ01000640.1 GCA_020720705.1 Acetofilamentum sp. | reverse complement strand
CAACGAAAAAACCGCTCCATCGGAAACTGAAGCGGTCTAAGTTTTTGCAAAAAAAATGAAAATATTAACAGTGCAAAGATATGAATAATAGCGATATAATCAAACAGACGGATATAAAAAAAGTAATTCAGAGCGAAACCGGCTTAACTTTTAAGAAAAACACACTTGATAAATGTCCGTTCTGTAACTCCGGAAACCAAAAGAACGGAACTTCAGCATTTAGCGTGCAACCGCAAAAGAACATTTTCAAATGTTTTTCGTGTGGTAAATCAGGCAACCCTGTAGAATTTATTCGTTTTTTTAAGAACGTGGACACAGCACAAGCGTTTGAATATATCGGCACGGAATATGCCGGAGAAACCATGGTAAAGCCCACCGCAAACAAACCGGAAAAGGATTTATTAAAAACGATTTACGCGATAAAATGCAACGGAACGCAACCCGCAACGGACTATCTTAAAAGTCGAAATATTGACACGGACAAACTACCGGCGGAAAGTTATTTTTACGACACTTATTTAAAGGCAGTTGTGTTTATTGATACTGATAAACAATTGATAAACAAACGTTTGATTGAACCCGAACCCGACAAACCAAAGTCCGTTTTTGCTAAAAACAGCAGCTTAAAAAATGCGTTGTATGCAAAAACCTACAACGGAAAATCGGACTTTGTTTTTATTACTGAAGGCGTAATAAATGCACTTTCGTTTTATCCTTATTCGGCTTTAGCAATTTTCAGCACTACAAACGAATTTACAGACGTTCCTAAACTTGCACGGTATTTGAAAAACAAAAAAGTTGTTCTGGCATTCGATAACGATGCAAAAACAGACACCGAACACAACGCGGGCAAAAAAGCAACGGACTACTACAGCAATTTTATCTTAAAGAATATTGAAATTCAAAGTCTTAGCGTGTTAAATTTTGCGCCAAACGTGGATGCAAACGACTTGCACAAAGAAAACAAATTGCACGATTTTTTAAAAGATACTGACAATTATGATTTTTTGAAAATTGATATTCTGAAAAAACCACTGTTGCAAAACTCCAAAGAACCCGACAAAGATTTTAAAGAACATTCGTTTTATGTATCTGATAGTAAGTATTTTATCAAAGAATATGCCTACAAAAAAACGATACCTAAAAAAATATCAGATTTTGTTTTTGAAAGTCTTTACAGATTGAGCGACACAGACGGCACACGCTTAATAAAAGCGCAACAAGAAACAATAAACGGAGTGCAACGTATTGAACTTTTGCAAGTTACAAGTAAAGAACTGACAAAAGAAAATTTCAAACACAAACTTTATTCAATCGGTTTTAACTTTATCGGAACTCAGCCCGACCTTGAGCGTATTTTGATGTATCACACCCACAGAGAAAAACAAGCGGATTTTATCGAAACTTATGGTTATCAAACTGATAGTAAGATGTTTGTATTTTCGGATAGTGCAATAAATTCAAACAACGAACTTATTTACCCGAACAGTATCGGAATGTTGCACGACACAAAAACAAACAAACTTTACTATTTACCTTCAGCATCTCCGGCGAACGAAAACGAACTAAAAGAATTTCGTAAAGAATTTAGCTACAAAGCGGGAACGCTTGATTTTAAAGAGTTTGCACGGTTGTTTTATCAATCGAATAAGCTAAATGGCAGCATCGGAATTATGTTTTATTTGTTGTCAATTTTTCGAGATATTATCGCACGGCATTTAGATTTTTTTCCGTATTTGTTTCTTTACGGCACAGCCGGCGGCGGTAAAACATCTTATTCCGAAATACTTACATCTTTATTCGGCGACACTTCAAAAGGTGTTGATTTAAAGAATA
>DYOJ01000639.1 GCA_020720705.1 Acetofilamentum sp. | reverse complement strand
ACTATTTTTTTACTAATCGCATTTCTATTTTTAACTTCGTAAAGTAGAAATAGGTATTATCGTTAAGTATTTTGTTATCTAAGTATAAACCGGTATATCTGACGAAATCAGTTTTGATATCAAAATTCAAATTTTCCAAATATTTAATATACTTCGTCATCCCCCGAAACAATTTTTATTAAACTGCAAATATAATTTTTTTTATAGTATTGCACAGTTTTATTCATATAAATTTACGGTTGCTCCGTCGAATATTTCCATAAAAAAAGCACTTGGAATGCTTAATGATTTAATTTAACTCTTTTATACGTTTTAAAATCGTCAATTTAATTTTTTGATGAAAATTTATTAGTTCTACACTACGAAGTTAAAGATTTCAGCAAAATTTGTGCATAAAAAAGTTTAGTGCTTACGCTAAACACAACTAAAAAATGCGAAAAGCGTCCACGATTTTCTTATGCCGGCTTTTTTCGCAAATATGAATTGAGAATAAAATATGTATCGAAACAAAAAAAAGTTTACTTTTGCCGCATTTCCGATTTTTGAATTATTACCCGCAAAGAGAGAATTCGGAACTAAATGAAAAACGCAAATAACTGTTTTATAATTTTTCAGGAAATAAGTTGAAATTTCAAACAAAATATACAGCGAATTTTCGGATATTTATCAGGATTTAAACACATAACAATCAGCAAATTAAAATAGACTAAACTTAAAACAATAACCAGTATATTTTATTTGTATGGTAAACCTTACCGATTGTGAAAATTTGAGTAAAAGTATAGCAGCCAATTCCGATGCGTTGCTGGTTTCTGCGTTTGACCATATCTCGGACATGGTTTTCATCAAAGAAGCAAAAAACTTGACATTTATCTACCTGAATAATGCAGGCGAAAAAATTTTGGGATATACAAAAGCACAAATGTGCGGCAAATCCGATTTTGACTTTTTCCCGAAAAACGAAGCGGAATATTTTTCAAAAACAGACCGCGAAGTATTGAGCTCCGGCAAAATGATACAAATTCATGTTGAAGAAATTGAAACCCGATACGGAAAAAAATATCTATCTACAAAAAAAATTCCTATCCTTAATCCACAAACCGGAATTCCCGAGTATCTAATCGGTATCTCGCAAGATATCAGCCAAGCAGAGCGCACTAAACGAAACATTGAGGAGCAAGCATACAAATTGAGCAAACTATCTCAACAATATTTGGATTTATCCGAAAGATTTTTAGCCTTAGGTGAGCGTACCGAAGAAAATGAAAATCGGCTTCGTTTGCTCATGGATACAATTCCGGATATTATTTGTTTTAAAGATGCAAAAGGACGCTGGTTGCTTGCCAATAAAGCGGATTTGGAATTGTTTGAATTGCAAAATGTTGATTACTACGGAAAAACAGATGCCGAACTTGCACCTTACAGCAAGTTTTATTACGATGCGTTTATGGCATGTTTAGACTCTGATGAATTGGCATGGCAAAAAAAATCACTTTTCCAAACAGACGAACACATTCCGCTGCCAAACGGAGAAACAAAAATTTATGATGTCTATAAAATTCCGGTTTTTTCCGAAGACGGTTCGCGCAAAGGGCTTGCAGTTATCGGACGCGATGTAACTTTGCTGCGCGCTACGCAAGAAAAACTACGACAAGCTGTTTTGAAAGCAACCGAAAGTGATAAACTTAAATCAGCTTTTCTGGCAAATATGTCGCACGAAATACGCACACCCATGAACGGTATTATCGGGTTTGCCGAACTGTTACGCAACGAAAGCCTCCCGCAAACTCAGAGGGACACCTACATAGAAATTATCAATCAGAGTAGCAAACAGTTGCTTA
>DYOJ01000057.1 GCA_020720705.1 Acetofilamentum sp. | reverse complement strand
CTAATTAGAGTAAGAAGTACAATGAATATCACACCTATAAAACAAAAATTCGGAATAATCGGTAACTCACCTGCATTGGACAGAGCGATTGATATTGCCGTACAAGTTGCGCCTACCGATTTGTCTGTGCTGATTACCGGCGAAAGCGGAACGGGAAAAGAGATTTTTCCGCAAATTATACACAATATAAGTGCACGCAAGCACAATAGCTATATTGCCGTGAACTGCGGTGCTATTCCGGAGGGCACAATTGATTCGGAATTGTTCGGACATGAAAAAGGTTCATTTACCGGAGCAACCGACAGCCGAAAAGGCTATTTTGAAGTTGCTGATACAGGCACAATTTTTTTGGATGAAATCGGAGAACTTCCCTTATCCACGCAAGTTCGTTTGTTGCGAGTGCTTGAAACGGGCGAGTTTATCCGAGTGGGGTCGTCGAAAGTTCAAAAAACAAATGTGAGAGTAATTGCAGCTACCAACGTGAATGTTGTCCAAGCCGTGCGCGAAGGGAAATTTCGAGAAGACCTGTATTACAGGCTCAATACAGTGCCGATAAGCGTTCCGCCTTTGCGCGAGCGGAGTGAGGATATTCATTTGCTTTTCAGAAAATTTGCGCTTGATTTTTCAGACAAATATCGCATGCCGCCTCTACGACTTTCGGTTGATGCACAAGAACTTTTAACAAAATACCGATTCCCGGGAAATATCAGGCAACTCAAAAATATAGCCGAACAAATTTCGGTTATCGAAGAAGAACGGCTGATTACGAGTGAAATGCTGGTTCACTATTTACCGGTTGATGCCGGTCGAGAATATCTGCCCGCAATCTACGGAAACGGAATCAATAAAGAGGAGTTTTCGACAGAGCGAGAAATCTTATACAAAATATTGTTTGATATGCGAAACGAAATTAACGACCTCAAAGCGATGGTTCGAGCCATAGCAAGAGGTGAGGATGCGATAATTAATATACAAAAAAATGTTGATATACAGCCAAGAACAACAGAGCATATTGTCCGAGATTTTGTTACTAATATTGAACCGGAAACACACATACCTCGTCAAAATACACAAGCGCATGTAGAAAATATCGAAGATACAGAAGAAATATTAGAAGAAAATTTATCGCTTTGGAAAATGGAGAAGAGTCTCATTATCAGAGCTTTAAATAAATATAAGGGTAAACGAAAAAATGCTGCCGACGACTTAGGTATTTCCGAACGTACCTTGTATCGAAAAATAAAAGAATACGATATTGAAGAAGAATAAAGGAAAAAAAACTTTTTGAACTGTCAATTTTTGATTTAAATAAAACATTATAATAACTATTATACTCACAACGGCATATTTCTTTACGTTTTTAAACTTTGTTAAATATTTTATAATCAATAATTTAAATCATTTTCATATTTTCAAATTTTCAGAATACATATTTGTTTTTTTAATGTGGATATACAATAATTTACAGTCTGCTATCTCAAATCTGATGTCTTAAATCTAATATAATAAATTTATTTTCAGAAAATGATAAAAAAAATTTTGCAGTTAGGCATAATAGTTGTAATTTTAACTTTACAAAATTGCTCAATAAAATACTCGTTTACAGGAATCAATTTGCATCCGAATGACAAAACCGTTTGCATAAAGTACATACAAAACCGTGCACCGCTCATAAATCCGACCCTAAGCCAACGCTTGACCGATGGCTTGAAAGACAGATTTGTGTCGCAAACCAATTTGGAAATGACGGATTACAATGCCGATTTGACTTTTGAAGGGGAGATAACGGGATACAAAACTGTTCCGACAGCGATTACCACCGACCAGCAAGCGGCGTATAACCGATTGACTGTTACGGTGAAAATGAAATATACGAGTGTGAATTTACCGAAAAGCAGTTTTGAAAGTTCTTTTTCGAGATATGCAGATTTTGAAAGTTCAAAATTGCTCACAGACGTGGAAGATGAATTAACAAATCAGATAGTCGAAGAATTAATTGATGATATTTTTAACAAATCGGTCGTAAATTGGTAACCGTAAAAAAATCAAACCAAAATGAATGCACAATCCATCGCCGAATTTATCCGAAATCCGGAAAATTTAGACAAAAAAAGTTACAACGAACTCAAAAGCCTGCTTGATACTTTTCCGTATTTTCAAACCGCACATTTACTCATGTTGCGAAATGCGAAAAATGTCAAAATAGTAAGTTTGGATAAGATTGTCGAAAAATCGTCTGCGTTTGTAAATGACCGTACAAAACTATTTGATATTCTGAATGAAAATGTTAAGCCCGAAGCCGCAATACGCCCACAAGTTCGAGAACAAGAACCTTCGAGAATAACACGCACCGAAAAGCGAGAAGTAACCGAAAATATTTCGGAAACCGAGAAATCAAATATTCAGGAAACAACCGTTGTCCCGCGCAGTATGTTTGATAAGACAGAAAGGACTGAAGAAAAATTGCCCGAACCCAAATCTGAAAATGCAGAGGTAAACAAATCTGAAAATATCGTTCCGGTAAATGAAGAAGTTGTTACCCAAGCAACAGTTAAAACTGTTGAAATACTCACCCCTGAGAATCCCGTCGTTGCGGAACTGACTGAAACAAACAAAGAACCTCAAGTTGTAAATTCAGAAATTGCAAGAGCACAAAAGAAGCACGAAACACTTGTAAATGATATAATTAAACCAAAAATCGAGACTGAATTTCAGAATAATAATAAAACTCTTCAAAATCAAGAGCCGGAGCAAAAAACTGAAGTAAAAGAAGAAATTGTTTTAGACAAACAAGCATTGACGGAAGATATTTTCAGAAAAATTGCCAATATTGAACGCTCGACAAGCGGAAACAAACCGCCGACTGAAAGCATCATAAAGCGCGAACCCGTCAAAACTGAGACGAGCCTTGAAATAAAGACAGAAGACGTAATTACTTCCGAGACACCGACTGTAAGAGAAGAAACGGCAACTGTAGAGACAACCGTTTCCGAAACCGAAATTCACAGAGAACCTGTAATAATTGTTGAAACAAACGAAGAAGTTGCTGAAATCATCATCGAAAACACAAATGCAACCGAAGAAGATGTAATTGTTTCAGAATTTACCGAAACCGAAATTCAAACATTTGAAACCGAAACCTCGAGCATTACCGTATCGGAAGCAACAAACACGGAAATTTCAGCCGTGACACTTGAGAATGATTCGAAAACGGAAGAAATTACAACCATAACGATAACAGAAACTACAAGTATGACCGTTACGGTTGAAAACATTGAAGAAAATTCAGAACTACCATCAATAAATGAACAAAGTCCTGAACAATTGTTAAATATTGCTTCGACAGAAGAACCGGAAATTATCATCGAAGAATCTATTGAGGAACCGGCTAAGGAAAAATCAGCAGCCGATATGCTTATGGAGCGTATAGCCGCCATGCGAACTAAAAAACCTGAACCGAATACTCTGATTGACAGCTTTTTAAAAATCGACCCAAAATTAGATGCAAAAAAAGAAATTAGTTTAGACGGTGATATTTCGGAAGACAGTGTGCGTGAAAAAGACCCTATTGTTACCGAATTAATGGCAAGCATTTACATCAATCAAGGACATTATGATAAAGCAATTGATGTTTTTGAAAAATTAATTTTGAAATATCCGGAAAAAAAGGATTACTTTGCAGTCAAAATTCAGGAAACCCAAGAATTGAAAAATTAGTTAAAAAATAAACGTATGTTAGTAGTTGTAAGCGCAGTTATTATTCTTGCAAGTATCGTATTGATACTCATTGTTTTAGTTCAAAATCCCAAAGGCGGAGGCTTGTCGGCATCGTTCGGTGGAGGCTCAAACCAATTCGGCGGAGTTGCCCAAACCAACAAATTTTTAGACAAGGCAACTTGGACACTCGCCCTTGCTTTACTCGTTTTCAGCATTTCAGCAAGCATGTTTCTGCCACGAAATACTGAATTGGAAAAATCACGTATTCAAAAAGAGCTTAGCGAAATAAGCACGGCTCCTGTTACCGATTTGCCGACTCCCGAAGAAGTAAAAGCACTCAACCCCGATACCAAGCCGGAAGAAAAGGAAAAATAGTCAAAAGAACTGACAAAAATACAAGTCTCGCCAAAGCGAGGCTTTTTTTTGACGTTTTGACAGTATAAATTCTGACTGTTAAGTGTTTGATAATCAATACCTGAAATGAAATCTTTACCATAATCCTGAATACGCATACGGCAAAATGGCAGAGTTTGATAATTGGCATAAAATGTGCAAATATGCAGTGTATCAACAAAAGTTTAACTAAAATCATTTTTCAAAATGAAAACACTCATACAACCACTCGGACAAAGGGTACTGATAGAACCCGCCGAAGCTGAAGTTAAAACCGCAAGCGGTTTATATATTCCGGACACAGCCAAAAAAAAGCAACAGCGCGGAACGATTATCGCTGTAAGCAAGGAACTCGCTGATGATGAAAAAAATCAATTAAAAGAAAATCAAACTGTTTTGTTTGCGAAATATAAGGGAGACGAAATAGAATTAGGCGACAAAAAATACATCATGCTCGAAGTAGCGGATGTGCTCGCAATATTACCTTAATTTGAAAATTCAGACGGACAACCCAATGGATTTTATACTGTTTACGGTTTAAAGTTGAGAGTTTAAATAGACACAAGTAATAGATTATTAATAATTCATATTGTGTTGAATATCAATATTTTGCAAATTATTTTCAATACTCAATGTACAATGTCCAATGACCAATACTCAAAACTCAAAACTCAATTTCAAGTATCAAATATTAAAATCTAAATATTAAAAATTATGGCAAAAGAGATTAAATTTAACATGGAAGCCCGCGATTTACTAAAAAAAGGCGTGGACAAACTTGCTGATACTGTTAAAGTTACGCTTGGTCCAAAAGGACGCAACGTAGTGATAGAAAAAAAATACGGTGCTCCGCAAATCACCAAAGACGGAGTTACGGTTGCAAAAGAAATAGAACTGTCCGACCCGTTTGAAAACATCGGCGCACAAATGGTTAAAGAAGTCGCGTCTAAAACAGGGGACGATGCCGGAGACGGAACCACAACTGCTACGGTTTTGGCACAATCTATCATCAGTGTCGGCTTGAAAAATGTTACTGCCGGTGCAAACCCAATGGATTTGAAACGAGGTATTGACAAAGCAGTTCGTGCTGTTGTTGAAAATCTGAAATCGCAATCCCAAACTGTCAGCGAGGACAGCGACCGTATCGAACAAGTTGCACGCATTTCGGCAAATAACGACAATGAAATCGGCAAACACATTGCTGCTGCCATGAAAATTGTCAAAAAAGACGGCGTAATCACGGTGGAAGAAGCAAAAGGCATTGAAACGACTGTTGAAGTTGTTGAAGGTATGCAATTTGACAGAGGTTATCTCTCGCCTTACTTTATCACGAACAGCGAAAAAATGCAAGCAGTCCTTGACCATCCGTACATTTTGCTTTCGGACAAAAAAATTTCAACAATGAAAGACTTGTTGCCGATACTTGAGCCGATTGTTCAACAAGGTCGTCCTTTGCTTATTATTGCTGAAGATATTGAAGGCGAAGCTCTTGCAACTTTAGTCGTAAACCGTTTGCGCGGTGCTTTAAAAATATTAGCCGTAAAAGCACCCGGATTCGGAGACCGAAGAAAAGAAATGCTCGAAGATATTGCAATTCTCACAGGCGGAACTGTTATCACCGAAGATAAAGGTTTGAAACTTGAAAATGCAACCATAGACATGCTCGGTAATGCCGAAAAAATAGTTGCCGATAAAGAAAATACAACCATTGTGAACGGTGCCGGCGAAAAATCAAATATCCAAGCGCGTGTCAAAGAAATTAATACGCATATCGAAAACACAACTTCAGATTACGACCGCGAAAAACTTCAAGAGCGTAAAGCTAAACTTGCAGGCGGAGTAGCAGTTATCTATGTCGGTGCTGCGTCCGAAGTGGAAATGAAAGAGAAAAAAGACCGTGTGGACGACGCCCTAAGTGCGACTCGTGCTGCTGTTGAAGAAGGTATCGTTCCCGGAGGCGGAGTTGCATACATTCGTGCACTTGCTGCTTTGGAAAACCTCACAGGTGATAATGCCGATGAAACAACAGGCATTCAAATTATCAAACGTGCAATCGAAGAGCCTTTACGACAAATAGTTGTGAACTCCGGCAAAGAAGGTGCCGTAGTCGTACAAACCGTAAAAGAAGGTCAAGCAGATTTCGGATACAACGCACGAACAGATAAGTATGAAAACTTATATCAAGCAGGCGTTATTGACCCGACCAAAGTTACCCGCATCGCGTTGGAAAATGCGGCGTCAATCGCCGGAATGTTCCTAACTACCGAAGCTGTACTCGTTGAAGAAAAAGCCGATGAACCAGCTATGCCTGCCGGCGGAATGGGCGGCATGGGCGGAATGGGCGGTATGATGTAAGATTATAATCGAATCCCACAGTAACAAAATCCCTTGAACCTTATGGTTTGAGGGATTTTGTTTTCAGAAAACTCTTTTATTGAGTATTTAGTATTTGTAAGAAAACGTGTAAATATTTGAACTTATGTAGGTTGTAGTCATTTTTTCAATCGAATGTATTGTCATTTAGTGGTCATTCAATTGAAAAAACAGCTATAATATACATGAAATCAAATATTTAAACGTTTTCTTACAAACACTAGTGTCATGTCAAGTCTCTTCTGACGTTTCCATGTCCTATCGGACGATGGAAAGTCTCTACTGACCTGCATTCGTCCGTAGGACAATGTAGCGTCATTTCAAAATTGACATGACACTAGTTATTATTCGGTTTAATATAATTATTCGGTTTAATATAAGAAAATCCTGTCGAAGTATAGTTTTTTTAACAGTATAACAAGCCGTATTTTGCGTAAAAGTTTTACTTTTGTGCTTTAAAGTATAAACCCTTTCGATATTGCTTGTGAAACGAATCCACAAACTGATATTACTTTCATACATAGGTCCTTTATTTGTAACCTTTTTCATTTCCCTGTTTTTTTTGCTGATGCAATTTTTGTGGAAATGGGTCGAAGATTTTATCGGCAAGGGTTTAGAATGGGATACGATTGCCGAAATTTTATATTACGCATCGTCAAACCTTGTGCCGCTTGCACTCCCCTTGGGCATTTTGCTTGCCTCACTGATGACTTTCGGGAATTTAGGCGAGCGTTATGAACTCACAGCCATCAAAGCCGCAGGAATTTCACTGATGAAATCTATGCGCTCTCTGATTATTCTGACCATTGCCATGAGTCTCGGCGCATTTTTTTTCTCAAATAACATCTTGCCTTATACCAACTTAGAACTCGCTAAATTACTCTATGATGTCAGTCGGAAACGTCCGGAATTAAACCTGAAAACAGGAGTTTTCAACAACGATATTGAAGGATACAGCATCAAAATCGGGTCAAAAAATCAAAACACCGGAATGATGTATGATTTTATGATATACAATCATTTTGAAAAACGCGGAAATAAAGAAGTTATTTTGGCAGATTCCGGAACAATTGACATTACGCCCGACCAAAAACAAATGCAAGTTACGTTATTTAACGGCGTATCGTACAATGAGTTAAATGAAGCAAAAAAACCCATGACTTCAAAAGGAGCATCAGGGGAAAAAGAATATCCGCACCGACACGATAGTTTTGAAACCGAGACCATTCGACTTGCCCTCACCGGATTTGATATGAAAGAAAGTGATGCCGGAATATTCCGAAACAACTATCAAATGATGAACTTAAGTCAATTGCGTAAAGTGATTGACTCATTAAATCAATCCTACGAAAAGAAAAAAAATAACACTGTCGGTCGAATTTTACGCTACAATTATGCCAAATACGAATCAAAAGACTATTTGAAGGATTTGAATTATGGCGATACACTCACCAAAACACCGATAGACGAGCCAAAAATCGGCACAAAAAAAATAAATACCGACAGTGCTTTTGCAGTGATGTCCGATAAAGACAAACAATTAGCCTTAAGTTTGGCATTGGAAAATATAAACCGCACGCAAGAAACCTTAAGCCGCGAAACAGAACAATTACACGACCGAGTAAAATGGATTCGCAAACACGAACTTGCATGGTATCGAAAATTCTCAATGTCGTTTGCCTGTTTAATTTTCTTTTTTATCGGTGCTCCGCTCGGTGCAATCATCCGTAAAGGCGGTTTCGGCTTGCCGATTTTAGTGTCAATTATACTCTTTATGGTGTATTATGTATTGACCATGACTGGCGAAAAATTTGCTCGCGAAGATATAATACCTGTTTTTGCAGGAGCATGGCTCTCCACGTTTCTACTCTTTCCTTTGGGCGTATTCCTGACCTATAAATCGGTTAAAGATTCTACACTGTTTGACATCAGTGCGATAAGCAGATTCTTCCTCCGATTTGTAAAAAAAGAACCGAAACTTACCGAACAACCGGAACTTCAGGATTCCAATATACAGCCCTCGGATATAAGTTAAGATTACGAACGTTGTTAAATGATTTGCAATATGATTAGTAATGAGTAGTTGGTAGTTAGTAATGAGTAGTTGGTAGTTAGTAATGAGTAGTTAGTAATGAGTAGTTAGTATTTAGATATTTTCATAAAATATATACTGAGAACGGCTGATTTTTTTACTTTTAAACATTATTAAATATTTGATATTCTGCATATTATCACATTTTCACATTTCCAAATTAACACATTTTCAGTATAGATATTCAGTATAATACGGAAATATAACAGTATAAACTAATTTAGGAGAGTTAAGTAATGAGACAATTTGAAAATTAGATAATTTGAGAGTATTTAATTCAAATTCAATAAATTACAAAATTTGAAGATACAACTGAATTTGTCAGGTTACTTACTTCACTGAATTAGTTTAAACATTCAACTACAATAGTCAGTTAATAATTTTTGTAAGATATTGATTTATTGTAAATATGATTAGAAAATATCTCAGTTAATAAAAAAGGATGTAACTATTTGAAATTCAGTCTAATGTCTAACGTCTAAATTCTCAAATCTAACGAAGTATTCAACTATAAACCTTAAACAGAATAAACTGACACACACAATAATTTTTGAAAATAATGTAAGATGAATCACAAACATATACAGACATCAAACAGTCTAAGAATCAATACAATACCGGAAGCAATTGAAGCAATCCGTAAGGGCGAAATTATTATTGTGGTGGACGACGAAGACCGTGAAAACGAAGGCGATTTTATCACCGCAGCCGAACTTATCACCCCCGAAAAAGTCAATTTCATGGCAACACACGGACGCGGGCTGATATGTGCAGCGATACCTGAAACTCGTTGTGCCGAATTGGATTTAGAACTCATGGTCGGGAAAAATACATCGCTGCATGCCACGCCGTTTACAGTTTCCGTAGATTTAATCGGGCAGGGTTGCACAACAGGAATTTCCACTTCCGACCGTGCAAAAACCATTAAAGCCTTGGTTGATAAGACCACAAAACCGGATGATTTAGCTCGTCCCGGACATATTTTTCCGTTGAAATCTAAAAACAGAGGCGTGCTGAGACGCGCCGGACATACTGAAGCGGCAGTCGATTTTTCGGTCATCGCCGGCTTAGCTCCCGGAGGTGCATTGGTCGAAATTATGAACGAAGACGGCACAATGGCACGTCTGCCGGAGTTGTTCAAAGTTGCCGAACGTTTCAATCTAAAAATTGTTACGATTAAAGACTTAATTGCTTATCGTATTGAAAATGAATCACATATAGAACGAGGCGAAGAAGTCCAAATGCCGACAAAATACGGCGATTTTAAATTGATTCCGTTTCGTCAAAACTCAGACGGACTTGAACATACCGCACTTATCAAAGGCTCTTGGACACCCGATGAGCCTGTGCTGATGCGCGTTCACTCCTCATGTGTTACGGGCGATATTTTTGGGTCGAAACGCTGCGACTGCGGCGACCAACTCCATAAATCAATGGAAATGATACAAAACGAAGGCAAGGGAGCACTTATTTACATGAATCAAGAGGGACGCGGAATTGGGTTCTTCAATAAAATTAAAACCTATAAATTGCAAGAGCAAGGCTATGATACCGTTGAAGCCAACCACAAACTCGGATTTGCTGACGACGAACGCGATTACGGAATCGGAGCACAAATTATCCGCGAATTAGGGATACGAAAAATTAGATTGCTCACAAACAATCCGGTAAAGCGGGCAGGCTTGGAAGGCTACGGACTCGAAATTGTTGAGATTGTTCCCATTGAGATTGAAACCAATAAGCACAACCTCTTTTACATGCAAACCAAAAAACTCAAAATGGGACACGACCTGAAATTGGTTGATTGAAATATGATATCTAATTAGTGTCTGTAAGAAAAGTATCCACT
>DYOJ01000056.1 GCA_020720705.1 Acetofilamentum sp. | reverse complement strand
ATACTGTAAAAGCAACTGTGAAAGACCTAAATTTCATCGAAACTGAAAGTGGTTTTACTGTTGAAAAATGTTTATTTGAGTTTAGTTCGTCACCCGTCGAATTGCAATTACGAAACCTGCTCTTGGTTACCGAATTATCGTCTATACAAGTCAGTAAGGTGAATTACAGCGAGTTAAATGATAGTCCGTTTGTAGATATAAAATTTGATAACGCCTATTTACACTCATCTGAAATCGCACTTTTCGAACCACGTTTTGCGGAAGCCGACCTTTATTTAAATTTTGAAGCCGAAGCCGTTTATACAGGCAACACTGCAACTGTCCGAAATTTATTGGTTGAACTCGGCGAAAGTTCCGACTTGTATGCCGATATAAAAATTGAAAATTTAAAAAGCATTGATTCTTTGAAAGTTACGGCTTTTGTTCAGGAGTTTCAGGCAAATCTTCTTGATTTACAAAAAACGGCTGCAGATTTGAATTTTCATTTTACTATTCCCAAAGAACTTTCGACACTGACAGATATTTATTACTCCGGCGAAGTGTATAAATACCAAAATATCAGCAAAATACAAGGAATATATGACAGCAATGTCGGTCATTTTTATACAGAAATTCAACTTATCGAGGATACCCTTACTCATGTTCTTGAAATTTCTGCCGATTTTGAGGATGCAGTTGTAAACGCAGGTAAACTACTGGGCGATAATACATTGGGCGAAATTTCTTTTTCCGGAAAAAATAATATTCGTTTCGATAATTCAAAGATTGATGAGTTTGATTCAAACATCGTTTTTTCATCGGCATACATAAACGGCTACAATTATCGTAATATCTCCCTAAATACGACTCTCAAACATCAAATCGTTGATGTGTTTTTGGCAGTTAATGACCGTAATGCGATTATTTCCGGAAAAATAAATCACAATTTGAAACTCATGCACAGCTCGGTTGATATGAAACTGAAATATCTGGAAATGAATGAGTTAAATTTTGATACAAGCCATGATACTGCAATACTTCGCGGGACAATCGCCGGCGAATTTACGGGAACATCCATTGATGAAATTTCCGGATTTGTGGGGCTAACTGATTTTACTTACCGAATACCGAACGACAGCTTATATTTGGCATCATTCATTGCTTACTCCGAGCACAATAAACGAGAACGGGTGTTTAAAATAAATTCTGATTTTTTTGAAGCTGATATTCGTGGTACATTTAAAATCAATACGTTACAAGAGGCTGCTAAGAAATTTCTTTCAGCTTACATCCCTGTTTATACAGACAGTTTCGACCCTAAAAAGCTTGCCGGCAATAAAAATCGCTTGGTAAATATTACGGTAGATTTCCCGAATATGAAGGATATTAATCGTTTTTTCTTCCCGGATTTTGCCATCGGAAACGGTACGCATCTCGAAGCCTTTTTTAAAACTGACGATGCAAGTTTAGATTTAGAACTAAATATGCCGATGCTCAGCTTTGCGGCTGACAGCTTGAGGGATGTAAATTTCAAAATGTTTACTTTGGATAACATGTTGAATATCAATATGAATGCCGGATATTATTCAAAAGATAACGGAATAAATTTGCAGCGGATTCATTACGACGGGGCACTTTCCGACAATTTATTGACCTCAATGTTCAGTGTTCATAACACAGATTCATTGGTGTACGGCGGAGACATTTTTGTTACGACCAAGTTTGACTACAGCAATAAAGTTTTGAAAACACTAAGCAATTTCGAACCGACCACAGTAACTCTTGCGAACACACCTTGGCAAGTTACTGCGGATAAGATTTCAACAGATTCAAAGGGCATTGAAATTAGAAATTTAGATATAAAATCCGGTTCGCAACTTGTTTCCGTCTCCGGAACGCCGGGTAAAATGCCGGATGACGTGCTGACTCTTTTGGTTTCAGAATTTGATATATCCAACTTAAAGCAATTCACAAAAAATAACGGAATTGTAACCGAAGGCGTTTTGAATGGTGAGTTGTTGATAAACAGTGCATTATCTTCACCCTCGCTTAATTTGCTGGGCTATATTAATGACTTAAAAATCAATGGCAGTCATTTTGGAGATTTATCGCTTTCAGTTGTCGCTGATTCTTCGGAAACAATGACGGTTGAGGCTCTTGCCCAAAACGGAAATAATCGTTTTACCTGCAACGGAGTTGTTTTAAAATCCGGCGAAACGAATATAGATTTGGTTATCAATGATTTGGATATGCAAATTATTCAAAATTTCTTAGGAAACCAAATCGTTGTCAAAAGCGGTAAAGCCAACGGTTATGCGCAATTATTCGGGAAACTCACTGACTTGCAATGGGATGCGACGCTTAGAGCACGTAACACTCTAATGAATATCAAATATTTGAATACCGATATTTTATTTTCGTCTGTACTTGCAGTTAATAATCGTCAAATCTTGATATCGAAAACTCAATTGTCAGATATTGAAGGAAATACAGCAGAATTTAGTGCCGTTTTCAATCATACTAATTTTGAAAATATTGACTACACTATTGATTTTACAACTGACAAATTTTTGGCACTCAACACCGCAGAAACATCGCAAGAACAGTATTACGGCAAATTATATGTCTCCGGAAATGCCGAAATTATCGGAAATCCCGATTTGACGACCGTACGTGCGTCCGTCGGCACTCTGCCTCAGTCTGAGTTAGTGATTAAAACTGAAATCAATGATGAGACAAATAATGCAGATTTTATGTCCTTTATTTCGAAAACAGATACCTTGCAAAGCCTTGTAAAACAGGATGAAAGCGCATTGTCTGTTGCATTGAATTTGCGTATTAATCCGCAAACAAAATTTCGAGTCTTAATGTCTGCTGACGGTAAAGATGAGATTACTGCGCAAGGGGAGGGCGATTTGTTTATTGCTACGAATACGCAAGGCGATATTGAAATTGTGGGGGCTTATGAAATCTTGAAAGGTGAATACAACCTCACACTTGCTGAAATTTACGAATTGAAATTCGGCGTAAAACCGGAAAGCAAACTGACATGGAGAGGCGACCCTTACGATGCAGACCTAAACATCTCAGCGTTTTATCCGATTCGTAGGGTTCGTCTTTACGATTTAGTTCTTGATGAGTTTGCAAAACAAGTGTTTTATCCGGTGGAATGTTTGATTGATATTACCCAATCTGTTGAAAATCCGAATGTTAAATTTGGTGTTGAAATCGGAGGTTTCGGCGATAAATACAATTCACGATTACGAACTTTGCCCGAGAGTGACCTCAATAAACAATTCTTGTCGCTTTTAATATTAGGAAAATTCCAAGCCCTGCCCGGAATAGAAAAACCGATTTCGGAAAGCACAGATTTAAATGTGGCACAGATACTTACAGGACAAATTGGCTCCGTTATGTCAGCGGTTACAGATGTTGTGGATGTAGGCTTAAATTATAAAAAAGACAAAATGTCAGATTCCGAAGAGATTGAATTGGATTTTTCAACTGAATTGTTCAACAATCGAGTAACTATAAACGGAAATGTTGCAAAAGGAGACTATCGGAATGCTGCCGGTGAGGTTGTCGGAGATTTTGATGCTGAAGTAAAATTAAATCCGCAAGGTTCGGTTCGATTAAAGTTGTATAACAAATCAAACCGCGATGTAAGCTATGAAACAGCACCTTATACACAAGGTTTGGGTGTTTTTTTTAGAAAAGAGTTTAACGTTTTTCGTAGGAAACAAAAAAATATAGATGATAGTATCAAATCTAAATAAAAAATCCGAGTAAAATAATTGTTTTAATACTCGGATTTTTTTATGGAAATATTATCTCCAAAGCAACCAATATTCAATTTTGTTGCCTTCGTGAGTCAAGTTCATTGCTCTGAATTTTTTAATGTCTTTTTCTGCCGAAGCTCTGTCCGGATATGAGCCAGTTGCGACTCTGTTATATCCGTGGTAAGGATACAAAATCATAGCCGGATAGCCGCTTTTTTTGAAAAATTGGCGCAAATTTACAGCATTGTTGATGTTTTGGAAACTACCCGCAACGATGTAAAATTTCTTTACATGATTTGTAGATTTTTCTTCTTTTTTAATGTCCTCATCGGGTATTTTCTTAACCGAACCGTCCTCATTCTCAACCATCACAGGCTCTTTGCCGTCGTTTTTGGGTTTCACGACTGTTTTTGACGTTGTATCTTTCGGCAAAACGACAATTTCTTCTGTAGTGTCGTATTCGTCAATAACATCCGTCTCGTTGTCTGTTACTATGTCTATATCAGACAGTTCGGTTGCATCATTTGCATGTTCTTTTTTTGGGTTGCATCCCAATACGGCTACCGCAATAATCACGGCAAGGAAAAAACTTATTTTCTTCATTTTATTCAATTTTTCTGTTTAAAATTGCTTTACTTTGTGTGCGATTTGATTTTTGAAATTTTTTGTAAAAATCATAAAAAAGATTGCAATAATAAAACTTTTTAACGAAAATGTTACATTTTTTTTTGTGAAACGCTTTTTGACCTTTTTTAGATACTTTTTTGAGCTTGTTTATCCGAACAAATGTCATGCTTGCGGTGAAAATCTTAAGCAGGGAGAAGAATTATTGTGCACGGATTGTTTGTATCATTTGCCTCGAACAAATTTTCATAAACATCCGGAAGAGAACGCCGTAGCCGAATTATTTTACGGAATTTCAAACGTAAAATACGCATCTGCTTACTACTTTTTTGATAAAGGAAGTCGCTATAGAAGTCTGATTCACAGTTTGAAATATAAGAATGCTCCACAAGTCGGAGTATCCATGGGGAAATATTTCGGGGCGGAGTTGCGCGATAGTGTTTTTTCGGAAATTGATGTCATTGTTCCTGTACCGTTGCACCCGAAGAAGATGCATATTCGAGGATACAATCAGAGTGAAAAAATAGGTGTTGGTTTATCGGAAGGTATTGGTATTAAGCAAGATACTGAAAATTTAATCCGTGCTGTTTTTACTGAAACTCAAACAAAAAAGAATGTGGAAGAACGCAGAAAAAATGTTGAATCGGTTTTCACAGTCAAGAATCCTCAACTTTTTGAAGGAAAACATATTTTACTGATAGACGACGTGGTTACCACCGGCTCCACCCTCGCATCTTGTGCCGATGAGTTGTTAAAAATTCCGAACGTAAAAGTGAGCATAGTTTGTTTGGCAATCGCAAAACATTGATATTTTGAGAAATAACGAATTAGGATTAAAGAAAAAAATAGCATTGAATCTTCATGCAAGGCTTGTTAAGATTCAGGCAGAATTGCATCCGTTGAGATATTTATTTTGGGAGTGCACCTTGCGATGTAATTTGAATTGTAAGCATTGCGGAAGTGATTGTCGCAGTGAGTCGGAGCACGCTGATATGCCGTTTGAAGATTTTTTACAAGTAACCGATGAAATTAGTCGTAAATACAATCCGAATACAATAATGATTGTCCTTACCGGAGGAGAGCCGTTGTTACGTTCTGATTTAGAAGAGTTTGGTCAAAAAATATCGGCACAGGGCTTTCCTTGGGGTTTGGTAACAAACGGACTTGCTTTTACCGAAAGACGTTTTCGCAGTTTACGACAAGCCGGCTTGGGTGCGGTTACGGTAAGTTTTGATGGTTTTGAAGCTGAACACAATTTTTTGAGACGGCATCCTCGAAGTTTTGAAAAGGCTGAGGCGGCTATCAAACTTCTTGTAAATGAGCCTGATATGGTTTATGATGTTGTTACATGCGTTTTTCCGAAAAATTTGGAACATTTGCCTGATTTTGAAAAGTATTTGGTTGGTTTGGGTGTAAAACATTGGCGAATATTCTCTATCTTCCCGACCGGCAGGGCAAAAACAAATCCGGATTTGAGTTTAGACGCGTCGCAACTTTCTGAATTGATGTTATTTATCAGTAAAAGTCGTGCTGCCGGACGGATAAACGTATCGTATAGTTGTGAAGGATTTTTGGGTGCTTTTGAAAATGAAGTGAGGGAGGGATTTTCGTTTTGCAGGGCAGGCATTCATATCGGTTCTGTGTTGGTAGATGGCTCAGTTTCAGCTTGTCCAAATATCAACCATAGTTTTGTGCAAGGCTCAATTTACGAAGAAAAATTTACGGATATTTGGGAGTCCAAATTTCAAAGTATGCGCAATAGAAATTTTGCAAAAAAAGGTATTTGTGCAGAGTGTTCCGTGTTCGATTTCTGTCGCGGAAACGGAATCCATTTGCACGAAAATGAAACTGACGGGGTTCAGGTATGTCATTATAATATGCTGAAAAACAGCTAATTAAGCGAATAACTGTCCGGGTCGCGTTCTCGTTTATGGTATGCAATTGTTAATGCGGAGAGTATTTTTCCGAATTTTTTTACGGAATCATAAGTGGCTGCGGAGACAGATTTTTTTTGTATCCTTAATTGCGCGGTCATATACAAAGCGTGTAGCCAAATATCAACGGTATTTATTGGCTCGGTTTTCATTCTTTGCTGAAAATCAGCAGTTTCTGACTCTACATTTTCATATAATTCAGAATATTCAAATCCTATCGGCAATTGCAGCAGGGTTAAATGTAAGTTATTCAAATCTATCACAATATTCTGAAGAATTTGAAGATGACCGTTTTGCTTAATATTTTCAATCTCCATCATCGAAATCAAATTTTGAAACCACTGTTTATAGGTCTCAATATGAGGCTCTTCGGCTTTAAAAATATGTAATAATGTTTCAATATCACACTTGGCACTTCTGATATAGTCTTCTGTTTGCCACATATACAAGATATATTCGGCAATATTTTTTTTTCGTAATGACGATGATGTCAGCATAATATTTTTTTATGCAAAATAAATACAAAAATCGAACTTGACCTTTATTTTTTCAATATTAGTATCGCTCTAACATTAACATATAAAAGTTTTCTTTTATAATGTGTTGATTATAAATCTAACCTGAATTCTTCACAAATAATTCGGAGTTTAAGGTTAAAAGTTTAAAGTTTATAAAGTTTGGCGTTATTTTTTTCGTTTTATTTAAAAAATTTATCTTGAATGTAAAACAACTTGACATTTATGATAAATTCTAAATTCAACTTTATCAACTTTCAACTGTGAAAAATTCTTGAATTTTTCAGGCTAATGTCTCATATCTTATATCTAACGTCTTCCTTACAAGTCAATAATCAATGCTCCGGTGCGGTTTACATCATAGTAAGCTTGGTCAAGTGTTTCACATTCTTTAATCCAGCGTTCAATCCGGTTTGGTTTGTTGGTCGGGTCGAATATGACAGTCTTAAATTCAAAGAGTGAACTCAATTCATCAATACTGACGTAAGGGTTGTTTTTCAGAATGATATAATCTAAATTAAGTTTAGAAGTTGAGGTAAATGCGATTTGATTTTTGTCTGATATTATAGCAATTCTTTTTGAGCCTGCTTGCATGAAAACTGAATCTTTTTTAAAAAGTTTCGTTAAAAAAAATGTGTCGGTTGTGATTCTGGAAAGCTTTGCTCCACGTTGAGCGATAATATTATTTTTAAGAGAGAAATCAATATCTTGCTTGCTAACCGAGGTGTCTGCAAGCAAATAATTATGTTCACCCATATTTATCTGATACACACTTACCTGATTTTGATTGTAGATAATTAGTTCGTTTTTAGATTGTTGCGTAAAATTTAACCACAAACTCCAACCCGAAACCAATATCAGCCCCGACAGTGCGACTTTTAAATACTTTAAATGCCTGAAACTAAGCCAAAAAGTAAACATAAAGATAATGATATACCAAAGCATGAGTTGAATTCTGTCAAAATGAATGTTGTCAATGGCTGAAAATGGCAGTTTCTCTACACTTTCGACCAGTGCGTTCATTACAAATACCAAGTTCTTAAGAATGAAAGCGATGGCATCAGACAAATACGGTATTTCGGAAAGGATAAGAAGCAAGGCGGCACCGTAAACAATAAAACTTGATAAAAAAATGATAAAAAGGTTGGTCAGCACGAACCAAGTGGGGAATATGTGGAAATAAAAAAGAGAAATGGGACCCGTCCCGAGTTGAGCAGCTACGGAAACTGTCGTCAATTCCCATAATTTTGACAGAAATTTTTGTTTTACTATAATCAGATTGCTGATTTTTTTTTGAAAAAATACGATAGAAAAAACCGCAAAATACGAAAGCTGAAAGCCCACCTCCGTAATTAAAAACGGATTTACGGCAAGCAATAAAAAAGCGGATGCTGCCATCGAATTGTATATATTTGCCGGTCTGTTCAGAGCTTTCCCTGCTGCAAAAAAAGAAAACATCACGGCAGCCCTTCGTACCGAAGGTGAAAGTCCGGACAGCATTGCAAAGCCCCAAATGAAAATAATGACTAAGACTGCTTTAAGTATTGTTCCGTAAGCTGTTTTTGATGTTTTTAGTTTGTCTAAAGGTTTGAATATCAATCCTAAGATGATATAAATGATTCCGACATGTAAGCCGGACACAGCAAGAACGTGCATACCTCCAGAAACGACGTAAGAGCGTTGCGTTTCGTAATTCAATTCGCTTTTTTCGCCAAGCGTTAAGGCTTGTAATACAGCAAGTTCCTGCCCTTCGATACCTTTTTCTTTATAGATTGAAATTAATTTTTCGCGAAAATCGTGAGCTGCCGAAAACAGCAGGTTGGATTCATTCTTTTTGGTCTTTACCCATGATTCTGAGCTCAAATAGGCTTGTGAAGTGATGCCTTTTCGATATAAAAAGGTTCGATAATCAAATGCTTTCGGATTTCCTGCTGATTCCGGTTGGTTTATTTTTGATTTGAAAATTATATAATCGCCGTATTTTAAACTTTCGGCAAGGCTGTCTTTGGCAATATAAATGAGTATTTTGTGTTTTTCTTTTAGAATCATTGAATCCGGAGTTTGGATGTTGTGAGTTTCGATGGTTGCTTTGTATGATTTTTCTTTTTCTTCCGGCGGTTCTGTTACTCGTGCAGTTATCAATAGTTCTTTGTCGTAAATCGGGAAATCAGCAGGGCGATTCTGATTTAAAATAGCGATTCCTGAGACATAAATGACAATGTAACTTGCAATGCCGGCAATGAATCTGCGCTTGTAGCTTTGAACGCTTAACAGCAAAATACCGGAGACAATCATGCTCAGAATTATGATTGCAACAAGCATAATATCAGATAAATCTCCTGCTGCATATCCGGTTAAGATTCCGAATATGAGCGGGAAAAGCAGTTTTACAAACGGAAGATTGCGCAGTTCTTCGGTAAGCTGACTAAACATTCGTGAGATTTCAAAAAATTGATATTTTTTTATTCAGTCAGCAAAAATCGTTCCTTGATTTTTCTTTATTTACTCAAAACATCAAATCGTGGGCGGAAGAACTTTTTAATTTGTAGATTCTAAATTGAAAATCCGTCAGTTAGTGGCAACCGGCTGACGGATTTTTTTTATATTATTGAATCAGCATTTCAATTCCTCCGTAGAAATGAATCATATCGTAATCTAAACCATATATTCGATAATCTCCGCCTGCGTTTAGATATAAATTGAGCGAGCCTGATTTGAAAAAGCGAAAAGCTCCTCGTATGCCATATTCAGAGTAGGCTTGTGCGCTTTCATTGAAGTCATAAGCATAAGTCAGTTCAGGGGTGATAACAATGCTCCGTTTCATTAAGCCCAAATCGGCTCCAAGCATGGCTTGCGGGTAGTAAAGTTTTGTTTCTAAATTGTAATTAAGTCCGGCACCTATGTACGCCCTAAAGTTCTGACTTCCGACTAAGTTTATGCCTAATACTCCGCTTGCATTCAGCATTTTAATGTCGTAAGCATCGTCTAAACTTTTCAGATAATCTATTTTTACGTCTGCAAAATATGCTCCGTAATTTAGTCTGACTTGCGGAAATGCGTTCAGGTAACCAATCATTGGTTTTCCGCTATAGGCAGCAAATCCGGCATCTGCAGTGAGTTCAAATGATGTGATTATCGGAACTTTTCTTGATTTTGCCAGTAAGCTTTTGTGATATTTTCCCGTTATTAAAGTTACGACATTGAAAATACTGCCGTCGAGCAAACTTCCGCCACCGCCACCGCTTTCATCTTCTTTGTTAGTTTTGTCCGATGTATCAGGCACATTGTTTTTTTTGTTATTTTTGTCAGATTTGTCGGAACCTCCGCCTGTACTGCCTTTTTGTGCATAAGTAGTCCCGAATGTAAGTATGACTGCAAGTAAAACTGAAAAAACACGTTTCATTTTTTTTGATATTTGGGTTAATAATTGGTTTTGTATCACTTTCTTCTCAATTCTTCAATTTGCTCTTCGCTGAGTTTGGTAAATTTTTGTATGGTTTCGTTCTGTAATCCTTCGCGTATCATTTCAAGTGCAACGTCATACAATCCCTCGATTTTCCCTTCGATTTTTCCTTCGATTTTCCCTTCGAGTCTTGCAGAATTGAGCACATCTT
>DYOJ01000638.1 GCA_020720705.1 Acetofilamentum sp. | reverse complement strand
CAATAAGCGTCCACGCTTTTCTTTTGCCGGCATAACTTCGTAAAGTAGAAATAGTATAGATTTTAATATCTGTAATGTTCGGGCTTATAAGGACCTTCAACGGGCACACCGATATAATCGGCTTGTTCGGTTGTGAGTTTGGTCAATTTTACGCCTATGTGTTCTAAATGCAGGCGCGCAACCTCTTCGTCCAAATATTTTGGTAAGCGATATACGCCGGCTTCGTAGTTATTTTGCCATAAATCTAACTGTGCGAGTGTTTGATTTGTGAACGAATTACTCATAACAAACGAAGGGTGTCCGGTTGCATTACCGAGATTTACCAAGCGTCCTTCCGAAAGTAAAATAATAGAATGTCCGTCCGGAAAAACAAATTGGTCAACTTGCGGTTTGATATTTATGCGTTTAATACCCGGATAGTTTTTAAGTTTATCCACTTGTATTTCATTATCAAAGTGTCCGATATTGCAGACAATTGATTTGTCTTTCATTTTTTCCATGTGCTCAATGCGGATAATATCTCGGTTGCCGGTTGTGGTAACATAAATATCGGCATAAGGCAACATGTCTTCAATAGTTTTTACATAAAAGCCCTCCATTGATGCTTGCAAGGCACATATCGGGTCTATCTCGGAGACACTTACTTTGGCTCCGTATTCTTTCATAGATTTTGCTGACCCTTTTCCTACGTCTCCGTACCCGCAAACCATGATTGTTTTACCCGCAAGCATAATGTCCGTCGCACGTTTGATACCGTCTGCTAAGGATTCTCGGCAGCCGTACAGGTTGTCGAATTTTGATTTTGTTACCGAATCGTTTACATTTATTGCAGGAAAGGGCAATTTACCTGCATCCATAAGTTGGTATAATCGGTGCACACCGGTCGTAGTTTCTTCCGATACTCCTTTGAGTGCGACTGCGTACCCCGTCCATTTGGTCGGATTTTCGAGTTGTATTGCTTTGAGGCGTTTGAAAAGTTCGATTTCATCTTCGGCTTCGTAGTGTTTGTCGCATAGTGCCGGATTTTTTTCTGCTTCAGCCCCCATGAGTATCATCATGGTTGCATCGCCGCCGTCGTCCACAATCATGTCCGGTCCGGTGCCGTCAGGAAAAGTCAGAGCCATTTCAGTTGCCCACCAATATTCGGCAAGTGTTTCGCCTTTCCACGCAAAAACAGGGACACCCGTTTTTGCTATTGCAGAAGCGGCATGGTCTTGGGTAGAGAATATGTTGCAACTTGCCCAACGAACGGATGCTCCAAGCTCAATAAGGGTTTCTATCAAAACGGCTGTTTGGATAGTCATGTGTAACGAGCCTGTAATTTTTGCACCTGCAAGCGGTTTTTGTCCGGCAAATTTTTTGCGTAAAGCCATTAATCCGGGCATTTCATGTTCGGCAAGTTCTATTTCTTTGCGTCCCCAATCTGCGAGTGAGAGATCGGCAACTTTGTAGGGTAAATTTTTTGAGAGATTATCTGACATGATTAAAATATATTTGTTTTCGTAAAAATAATTCTGCAAAAATAGATGTTTTTATCAGTTTCACAATTTTTTCTTTTCTACAAATGTGCGACAGAATCGGATGTTTGTATTTGTGTATCCTTTGTTTAACATTTTTACGAATATTTCCCTTTTTTTTAACTAATTTTGTCTATTTCTACTTTACGAAGTTATGCCGGCAAAAGAAAAGCGTGGACGCTTATTGCATTTTCTATTTGCGTTTAGCGTCCACGCTAAACTATTCTAAGCACAAACTTTGCCGAAATCTTTAACTTCGTAAAGTCGAACTATTGACTATCTTATATTAAACCGAAAAATTAATATTACATAATAAACTTCTAAAATACAGATTT
>DYOJ01000637.1 GCA_020720705.1 Acetofilamentum sp. | reverse complement strand
AGTTAGGGCTTGACTCTAAGTCAAACCCTAACTAAACAATTTCGCCAATCGTTCTACCGCTACTTCAATTTGTTCCACATTTACCGCAGAAAAGGATAATCTGGCATAACCTTCAAAATAACCTTGTTTGGTAAAAGCGGAACCGGGCACCACTATGACGCCGTTTTCTATCAATACATCCATGAGTTGGTGGGGTTGTAAGCCTTTATTTTTCAGTGCTTCCGAGAAATCGGGATACATATAAAAAGCGCCTTCGGGTTTATTGACTTTGATGGACTCAATTTTTTGCAACCCGTTGTACAATGCATCTCTTCGAGCTTGAAATTCTGCAATAAATCCGGATAAATCTACGTCATAAGCATCGACCAAACCTAACTGAACGGCAGTAGGTGCGCCGGCAGCGTGTGTATATTGGGCAGCGCCTATCAACGAAATGGCTTTCTTGTTTTTACTCACTGCATAGCCCACTCTGATGCCCGTTGCGGCAAAACTTTTGGAATAAGTATAAGTCGTAATTACATTGGTAAAGCCTTTTTCAGCGGCAATAGATGCGGCAGAAGTAAAGGTTTTTCCGTCAAAAATAATGTGTTCATAAGCTTCATCAGAAATTAAAAACACATTGTGATATTTACATAAATCCACCACGCGTTCTATTTCTTCTTTTGAAAAAACTTTTCCTGATGGATTTTGCGGATTGTTTAAATAAAAAAAATCAATGCGATGGAATACGCTTTCCAAAGATTCATAGTCAATGCTAAAATCTTTGTTTAAAGGCACTTCTAAAAAAGTAATGTTGCTATAAGGAAAGAAATTTTCTATCGCTACGCTCCAAATGGGTGAAAAACCGGCTCCCACTTTGTTGGCAAATAGTTGAAAAGATAAGTTTAATGCTTCTTGACCGCCCAGTGTTACTACAATGTCTTCGGGTTCAATATCGGGAATCTGATTTTGTGTACGCAATTTTTCAGCAATGCGTTTTTTTAGTTCCAATTCACCACCCGATTTTGGATATTTCGTTTTACCTTCCAAAAACTTTTGATTGATGGCGTTTATAATTTCTTTGGGTGTGTTCAAATCAATTTCCCCCCGTTCTAAATGTATGAATTTTGAGCCGTGTTTGGCTTCGTATTCGGGTTCTAATTGTCGTGCCATTTCAGCTATTTTTACGATAGGCGACATTTTGATATTTAACAAGGGTTGAAAAAAAGGGGTTTCTTTTTTAATGGAAATTTCGTTCTCGGACATAAGTTTAAATTTATCGGTTTATTACATTGCAAAATTACATATTAACTGTTAAATAACAATAATAAATAATAGTTGTTAGTAAATAAATATATTATATGATAATATGACATATATTAATTATATATTTGCAAAAAATATCATTTAATACAATTAAAAATGGAAGAAAATTTACAAATTGATAGTTTAGATAAAAAGATATTAGAACTTTTGATGCAGAATGCCAGAATTTCTTATTTAGAAATTGCTCGCGCTACGCAAGTTGCAGGTGCTACCATACATTTGCGAATGAACAAATTGGAACAATCCGGCATCATAAAAGGGAATAAATTATTGGTAAATCCTGATAAATTGGGTTTAAAAATTGGAGCCTTTATCTGTATTAATTTGCAAGAAGGAGGGATGTACGATCACGCTGCGGAAGTATTACAGGAGGTAAAAGAAGTAACGGAATGTTGCTATGTTACCGGTTCTTATTCTATGTTTATCAAAATTTATTGTCGCGATACTACGCATTTGAGAGAAGTGCTCACTTCAAAAATCCAAAAAGTTCCGGGCGTGAAAAGCACGGAAACTTTCATCATTATGGAACAATCTATTGATAGGCAAGTACA
>DYOJ01000636.1 GCA_020720705.1 Acetofilamentum sp. | reverse complement strand
CTCACTACTCACTACTCACTACTCTACTATCATCGGGGATAGTTTGAGATTTCGATTTACCATAACTAACAGATAATCTATGACTTGTGTCAATTTAAACTCTCAACTTTAAACCGTAAACAGTATCACTACTCACTACTCACTACTAATATATCATGGTACAAATACAACGAAGTTTTATATCACCAAACCAAGAAATAAATGCGTGGAAAGATATTAAATTTTATTTTGAAAATCTGAAAAACAGACCATTAGAATCGGTTATCGAACTTGAAAAATGGTGGCAAGACAGAAGTGAAACAGATGCTTTTCTGGAAGAAAATTCGGCATGGCGCTACATAAAAATGACTTGCGATACCACAGATAAAGCTCTTGCCGAGAGTTATAATTTTTTTGTTACCGAAATTGAGCCAAAAGCATCCGAATATAGCGATATTTTAGACCAAAAGCTACTACAATGCCCGTATTTATCTGAGCTTGAAGAAGATAAATACGATGTTGCACTACGAAATATCAAACGAGCCACTGAATTATTCCGAGCACAAAACATTCCGATTTTTGCAGAACTGCAACAGTTGCAACAACAATTCGGGGCTGTTTCAGGCGCAATGACCATTGACTATGAGGGCAAAACACTCACTTTGCAACAAGCCGCAAATTTTCTGAAAAATACAGACCGAACAGTCAGAAAAGAAGTCTATGAACTTATTGCTGCCAGACGTTTGCAAGACGAAACCAAATTAAACAATTTAATGTCGCAATTGATTGAGAAACGACATCAAGTTGCTGAAAATTCGGGATTTACAAACTTTCGCGATTACCAATTTGCCGCGCTTAAACGATTTGATTACAGCATTGAAGATAATCTGAAATTTCACGAAGCTATCAAAGAAAAAGTTAAACCTCTGATAGATAAAATGTTGCAAAAACGAAAGTCTGATTTAGGTTACAATACTCTTAAACCTTATGATTTACAAGTTGATACAACAGGCAAACCTCCGCTCAAACCCTTTGAAACCGGAGCCGAAATGCTTGAAAAATCAATCACCGTTTTCAAGAAAATCAGACCTCAATACGGGGAATATTTGTCAATCATGAAACGAGAAAATTATCTCGATTTGGATTCACGTATCGGAAAAGCTCCGGGCGGATACAATTATCCGCTGTATGAGAGCAATATACCGTTTATTTTTATGAACGCCGCCGGCAACTTACGCGACCTCGAAACCATGATGCACGAAGGCGGACATGCGGTTCATTCCTCCTTAAGTTCCGACTTGGAATTGGTAGATTTCAAAAGTTTGCCGTCCGAAGTTGCCGAGTTAGCTTCAATGTCTATGGAGTTGATTTCTATGGATTTCCGTAACGAATTTTTTGAAAACTCAGACGACACCGTCCGCGCAATGCGTTCGCAACTTGAAGGTGCTATTGAAGTTTTGCCATGGGTTGCTATTGTTGATAAATTTCAGCATTTGTTATACGAAAATCCGAATCATTCCACTGCCGAACGCGAAAAAATTTGGCTTTCGGTGTTATCGGAATTTAACGACACGGTTACAGATTGGACAGGCTACGAAAATATACGTAAAACATTGTGGCAAAAACAATTACATATTTTTGAAGTTCCGTTTTATTACATCGAATATGCGATAGCGCAATTAGGTGCCGTTGCAGTTTGGCGAAATTATAAAATGAATCCAGAAAAAGCACTTAACAATTATGAGGCAGCCCTGAAACTCGGCTATTCAAAACCTATTCCGGAAATCTATAAAACTGCAGGCATTCGTTTCGATTTTTCAAAGGAATATATCGGCGAGCTTATGGATTTTGTCCAATCTGAATTGGAAAAATTAGGTTGAAAATTT
>DYOJ01000635.1 GCA_020720705.1 Acetofilamentum sp. | reverse complement strand
CCTGATGCACTTAAAGAAACAAAATCTGAATCACCGGTAATTCTGTATTCTCCGGAAAGTGTCCAAGCTGAAACTCTAAGCTGTCTATTTCTAATATTTATGTCACAATACCCAATATCTGTTCTGTATAAAATGTTGAAATACATGAATTTTAATGTGTTTAACGATTTAATCTTGCAATATTCATATACAAGAATTGTATCAATATTTATTGCATGTATTTCCAACTCCGGAATGTTTTTTTTGCCTCTGATAAAATCGCAATTGCCCTTGTTATCAACATACAGGCGATTTCCGATTTGTTCAAATGTTATCGAATTTATATTATTTTCATCTGCCGTGATAATTATTTTGTCAGTAGTATCTTGAACAAGTTTAATCTCAAATACATCGTTAAATTCATAATTTTCAACGCCTTCAAACGTAATACTATCTGTAATCAGAGCATCAGAGTTGTGAAAACAAGGCTTTGAATCACAACTTGTTGCTGACATAATTATCAGTGCAAGTGATATTTGAAAATGTAGCGATATTTTTAAGTTGTTCCGGGACAAACTGTAATGAATTATTATGAATTAAGATTGCAAAAGTACCCTTATATTTTTGCACGGCAAAAAAAACTTTGTTAAAAATTGCAATTTGTTCATTCGGGGTGAATCTGTTGTTCCGCATTGCTGTATCCATCCAAATCAACGGGGTCTCAAGCAAGTTTAGTGTAGTCCGTTCGTAAATATCAAAAACTTTGTAGGGCTTACAAACTCCGCAACGGAAACCTGCATCGTTTGAAAACCCTAAGGTGCTGTCTGATTGTAAGTTATTCTCATCCCAGATACGCCATGTCAGCGGTACGTCAAAACGCAAAAAATGCTGTCTGCCGGAGCTGATATTCGGGTGAATTTTTTTCAGTCGTTGCAATTCTCGGCTAAATTGCGCCGGATTCTCATACGAATCGTAACTTCCGTGTATGCCTACGTGGTGCCCTCGTTTGACGATTTGTGCAATTTTTGCTTTAACATGCTTATTGTCAATATTGTAGTCAGCATCTGCTTCGCCAATCTTGCCGGGTATAAAATTAAACTGAACAGTTGTATTCTTTGTCTCGGCGAAATCCATGAGCCTGTCAAACGTATCATAAGGGTCTTGTTTTCCCCAAAATTTTATGCCGATATATTCTCGGAAACTATTAAAAAACTCGCTAAAACTATGGCGTTTCAATAAGGAACCGCCTAATCGTTTCACGAAACGACCAAAGCTCGGATACGACAAAAAATAATCAACATCGCAACTAAGTTGCAACTGAAATTGGTTTATCTTAAAGCCTGATATACCGCTTTTAGTCAATACATTACGCAATAATTCAACATACTCGTTTACAATCGGACGATACTGTAAACCAAAGCGTTGCATGCTATTCAACGTATCCGGAAATCGGTTGTGAATATCGCGTGTTTCAATGACAGCTTCTTCCCACCTTGATAACAAAAAAAAGGCTGAAGCAAAAATATCAGCTCCGATTTTCAGTTGATTTTGTGTTTCAGAAAATGAATTGTTACCCCAAAAAAATGGAAGGTCGTGTTCCGGCATCAATTCTCCGAACTGTCCGTAAATGACAGTATCGGGGATATTTTTTTTGAAGAGATAGGATTCATTTTCAGTAAATTGTGAAAAAAAAGAGTCTGCAATTTGCAAATTAAAGCCTGAATTTGTTTGGATTGTGTATGCTGTGCATTTTTCAAAAGTTATGAGTGTTTGAAGCCCTAAAAAGTTATTGAAAATCAAGTCAATAATATATTTTTTTTCCGGTTCAAATCCTTGAGGGGCAATTACATGAATCATTGTTAAAATTTTTCGTAAATATAGATATTTCGT
>DYOJ01000634.1 GCA_020720705.1 Acetofilamentum sp. | reverse complement strand
GATACACGCGTTAGCTAAAATATTCAACGGAATTTTTCAGTAGGGGGATTGGTTATAACGTGCAGCTATATGCGGCGTTTGCAAGCCTTGTGTTGCGCCTGCGGCAAGGCTTGCAAATGACCGTATATAGCGTGTTATCTGCATTTCTTTTTATCGAATCAATAATTTAGTCATCATTTTACTGTGTTCTTCTATTTCATTAATGCTGTTTGTTCCGTTTGTATCCCACTGTTCATATTCCATCATAATACGTTGCTTTATACTGTCAATAGTTGGACTTCCTGTGTAATAATCTTTCTTGGCGGCTGGCATAAAGTTACTTAAACGTGAATTTTTACTACCGCTAATCAGGCATAAATTCCCGAAATTATTCAACCATACAGCATCTTGTCCTTTCAAAATTAGGTTCTCGTCAATAGGGTGTTGAGGATAAAAATGCTCTACTGAACTTCTAAATGTGTATTCAAAATCTTTGACACGATTGTCCGCAAATGCTTGTCCGTTTTTGATTCTGAAATAGTTTTTGTCAGCTCTGTAATTTTGCCACAACAAATAATCAAGATAGTTGAAAATAAAATTTTCTACGGCTGTCCCTTGGTTGAGTTTGTTTGTGTTAATACCTGTTTCGGTATTTTTCTGTTTTCCTTCGTTGGTATAGATTATTTCAAAAAAATCTTTTTGATTATTTGCTAAATATCTGTCGTTTAGGAATGCTTTTGCAAGATTTTCAAGATATGTTTTGTAATCGTTTGCCAAATTAGTCCCAGAATATTCTACAACGAATTTCAACGAAGCGTTTAACCAATGTTTGTAAACCAAAGTCGGATTTGAAACGTGAAACATCGAAAGCAACATTAAAATTTCTCTGTTTACACCGTCATTGGTTTCTGCATTGTCTGCGTCAAAAGAATTTACATAACTTACTTTGTTTCCTTCATACCATTTGAGTCGTTTTAAACTCCAATGGTCTGTACCTTTTGCAAACTCTCTTTTTATAATATATTTGTCAAAATATAATTTGCTTTTCAATAAATTGTAACCGAATTGTTTTACAAATTCTTTTCTATCGTCATTTTTCATAAACGGCTCAAATAATTCCAATAGTCGTTTGTCGTCTAATGGAACATCGGTTTTTGTTTGTATCCTTAAAATGTGAAGTAAGAAGTTTGCGAAACTAATAATCGTATTAAATCTATCGGGGCTTTCGTCCGTAGTGCTTAAATTTTCAGTAATTGGTTTTGCTGTTTTTATAAGAAGTTGGGTTATTGTCAAAGTTTCTTCCGTAGTTTGGTTGGTTGTTGGAATTTGTAATTTCTGATAAACAACTTCTTTACCAACTAAATTGTTCCAATCACACTTTCCAAATAGCTCATCTCTTTGTGCAACTGAAAAACCGTATTGAACATATTTTTCCATATTTGAAGTTGCTTCCCAAATCAAATTGAAAGCATATTTCAAATTGTCGTCTTCCAAAATTTCAAGCATTTTTGCTTTTAAGATTTCGTGTTTTTCTAATTGTTCACCACGACTGTTCATTATCTCAAAATAATGATTCAAATCTGTGTCTTCTGGAACTAAAACACGTAAGATTGTAACCTTTTCAAAAAAATATTCACAAAAATTGTCAATAGTCAAATTATTGTCAATTAAAATTTTTGCTAATGATTTTTTTGCATCATTGTAACCTTGTTGAATAGCAACATTACATTCCTTATTGTCTAAATCTATGCCGTTAAAAAGATACGAAAGTGTGTTTGAGGCAACTTTACGGCTATCGAAAGATAGATTGAGTTTTTTATACCAAGGTAAATCAATCTTTGGATACTCATTTTTGATTACATTTAACAATATGGTCAATGTTGTTAATCGTTGTTGTCCGTCAA
>DYOJ01000633.1 GCA_020720705.1 Acetofilamentum sp. | reverse complement strand
GTTAATTATTAATGGATAATTATGTAATAATTTGATTTAGATAAGAATACGGACATCCTAAAATACGAATAAATCTGTCCAACTGTTTATCAAAGCAGTTTCCATTTTTGTTTTACACAAAATCACTCTAATTTCAAGTTTTACTTTCATTTGTAACATCAAATTCGTTGCCTGTTTTTCGATTCACAACCGGCAACAACACAAGGGAAACAAAACCCAAAAAGATAAGAAAAAGAGTCATCGAACCATGAATCGCAAAAGCAAATGCGGCAGCTTCCGCGCCTTGCGAAACGCCGTAAACCAAAAGCGTTTGTATCACCATAAAATGCCATGTGCCGATACCTCCTGGCGAAGGGGCAACCATACCGAAACTTGCTAATACAAAAACTGTGAGTGCTGTCAGAACACCAAGGTTTGCAGTGAAAGAAAAACTCCAAAAACCAACGTATATCATCAGAAAATACATCGTCCAAATGAAAACGGTATGAAACAAAAATTCAAGTTTACGTTCCATGTGTTTCACAGTTTTTATACCCTCTGCAAAGTTTAATGCCATTTCTCGAAACTTAATGTATATTTTCAAATTTCGAAGTTTATAACGAAATTTATAAACAATAAAAACGCTCACAATTGAAGCGATAAAAAGCCCAATAAGAAGCGGTGTTGAGTGTATGATATCCCAAATTTTATCTTTTATATCGGGATTATTATTCAACATTTTAAGCACCTTCGACAATTGAGTGAGCAAAACCACTCCAAGCATCAGAAAAAGCATGATAAAATCGAATATCCGGTCGATAACAACTGTTCCGAGTAGTTTGGTAAACGGAACTTTTTCATATTTTGTCATCACCCCGCAACGTGCGACTTCGCCCGAACGCGGAATTGCCATATTCGACAGATACATCACCATGGTAGCAAAAAAAGCATTTTTCAAACTCGGATTGTAACCCAGGGGTTGAATCAATATTTTCCATCGCCTTGCACGGCTCAAATGACTGAGAAAAGCCAGAAAAAACGAAAATACTATCCAAAAATAATTGGCATTTTTCAGTGCATCTTTTATTTTTTCTATATCTTGATCCTTATAAACCCACCAAAATATAAGAATTCCGATGGTAAAAAAAATCGTAATTTTGAAGACAGTTTTGAGTTTTTCGTTCATTTTCGCATAAAAATTATTGAGCGAAAATAGAATATTTTTTCCGTTTCGCCGAATTCATTCATCACTTTGATATTCTGACAATAAAATTAACGAAATTCTTTATTTTTTTTCAATCCAATTAAAAGGAGCATTAATTACCTGAATGTAGGCATTTTTGTAATATACGATTTGAATTGTAATAATAATTCGATGAATATGACTGGTTAATCAAAAAACATTTCATAAATTCGTGAAATATTAAAATGATTTATTAATTAAACATAAATGTATGAAAATCAATTTAAAAATACTTGGAACGGGTTGTGCAAAATGTAAAACGCTTGAAAAAGTTACAACCGAAGTTGTCAAAGAAAATAATTTTGACGCTGATATACAAAAAGTTGAAGAAATCACACAAATTATGACTTACGGCGTTATGATGACACCTGCATTAGTTGTAAATGAAAAAGTCGTTTTTAGCGGTCGAGTTCCTTCAAAAACAGAAATCAAAAATTTTATAGAAAAAGTAATCAATGAGTAAAGCGGAAGAATATTCAGAAAAACAATTGCAAATAGCAAATTTTGCAAAGGCAATGAGCCACCCTGCACGAGTTTTTATCTTGGAAAAGTTATCAAAAATGAATACCTGCTGTTACAGTGGCGATTTAGTTGATGATTTACCAATTAGCCGTTCTGCACTTTCATTGCATTTGAAAGAGTTAAAACTTTCAGGATTGATA
>DYOJ01000632.1 GCA_020720705.1 Acetofilamentum sp. | reverse complement strand
TAATTCAAATTAGATTTTATGCAAAATTTACAATTTCCGATTCGATTTCGATTTAAAATTTCAACATTTTCAAATGATTTTACGGCAACCGATGCTACAGGAAAATTATTGGCTTATGTACGTCAAAAAATGTTCAAATTCAAAGAAGATATTTTGATTTATTCGGACGAAACTAAAGCACAAGTAAATTTCAGAATAAAAGCCGACCGCTGGCTCGATTTTTCAGCTGCTTACGGATTTTTTGACGGTCAAGGTCAAGCCTTCGGAAAAGTTGTTCGAAAAGGATGGCGCTCCATTTGGAAGGCTGAATATCAATTGATTGACCAAAATGATAACTTGCAATATCACATCAAAGAAGAAAACGCTTGGGCTAAAGTTTTAGATGCAATGTTTAGCGAAATTCCGTTGATAGGTATCTTCGCCGGATACGTTTTTAATCCAAAATACATCGTTACCGATGCAAACGGTCAAATTATTGTTCGGCTAAAAAAAATGCCTTCGTTTTTCGGGCGTGAGTTTGAGATAGATAAAATCGCCGAATTTGATACAGACGATGCCGACAGAATCATGCTCGGTTTGATGATGATGATTTTATTGGAACGAAGAAGAGGTTAATACATTTGAAACCAATGACTTCCATAATTCAAATTGCTCGTGAAGTAATTACTGCGGAATTTGAGGCAGTGAAACGGCTGATAGAGTTCTTAGATGAAGATTTTGAAAAAGCTGTTGAAACAATTTTTCAAAGCAAAGGTCGTGTAATTGTTACCGGAATCGGAAAAAGTGCGGTGATTGCTCAAAAAATTACCGCTACTTTTAATTCGACAGGCACACCGGCAATTTTTATGCACGCTGCCGATGCCATTCACGGCGATTTGGGAATTATCTGCCCCGAAGATGTGGTGTTGTGTTTGTCCAAAAGCGGAAGTACACCTGAAATTAAAGTTTTGGTGCCATACATTAAAGCCTTTGGCAATAAACTCATAGCCCTTGTATCTGATACAAATTCATTTTTAGCTCAGCAAGCAGACCTTGTTGTGGTTGCCAATGTTGAACGCGAAGCATGCCCGAACAACCTTGCTCCGACCTCAAGCACAACCGCCCAACTTGTTATGGGCGATGCCCTTGCAGTCTGTTTACTTGAATTGCGCAGCTTTAATACTCGAGACTTTGCACGTTACCATCCCGGCGGCGCATTGGGAAAAAAACTTTATATGCGGGTCAATGATTTGATGTTGAAAAATGAAAAGCCTCAAGTTGTTGAAAATGAAAAGTTAAGTGAAATTATTCTGGAAATGACGTCTAAACGTCTTGGAGCAACGGCAGTAACCGACAGCGAGGGCAAACTAATCGGAATAATTACAGACGGCGATTTAAGACGAATGATAAGCAACGGTTTACCTGTAGCCGAAATTCGTGCATGCGATATTATGACCTCGACTCCCAAAACTGCACACGCCGAAATGCTTGCCGTAAATGCGTTTGAACTTATGAAATCGAAAAGCATAACACAGCTTCCCGTAATTGACGTTAAAACACATAACTACTTAGGAATGATTCACTTACACGACATTTTGCGTGAGGGTATCGTGTGAAATAACTTATGAGCAAAACATAAAATCAACGTTTTATGTAAACTTCTATAAATTTTAAGATAATAATAAAAGGGGGCGATGCTCCCTTTTTTATTTTTACAATTTCATTCTATTTTCCTAATTTGCAAATAAAAACAATTTATTTTACTCTCAAAATGAGAGTGAATCAGAAAATTCAAAATAATACTTTTGTTTGTTTTAATATCAAGAGAATGAAATCGGAAAAAACAGAAATTCAATTACATATTATCAATAAATTAAAAGAATTAAGACAAGCATATAATTTAAG